>JAGHZG010000367.1 GCA_017743275.1 Chloroflexota bacterium
GGATAAAGGGGGTGAGGGGGGGCCAAAAGCCGCTTGAGCATATCAGGTGAGCAAGAAGGGGGGAGAACGGAAGGGGAAACATCCATATAGTGCGGATTTTGTCTCGTTACGAAACCGTAAAGCGAAAGGAGTTTACCCATCCTGATCCCCCAGGGTGCCGCTATCAGCAACCCTGAGGGCTATTATATCGGATTTTGGGCAATCCCGCAATCCCGGAGCGCTTCTTCCAGATAACGGTTGACCTCGGCAGCGGTAGGCAAGGTGAGGGCATGTCGGGCAATCTCCCGGGCCTGGGCCATCGTCAAAGAGCGGATGATTTGTTTGGCCTGCGGGATTGCGGCAGGGGTCATACTGAACTCGTCCAATCCCAGCCCTAAAAGAAGAGGGATCGCCTTTGGCTCCCCGGCCAACTCTCCACACAGCCCCACATATATTCCCGCCGCATGCGCCGCCTCAATCACATCCCGAAGCAGACGCAATACAGCAGGGTTCAGTTGCTGATAGAGGGAAGATAACTGCTCATTGGTTCGGTCACAGGCCAGGACATACTGGGTCAGGTCATTGGAGCCGATGCTGAAAAATTGCACCTGCGAGGCCAGAACATCGGCGATGACGGCTGCTGCCGGTGTCTCTATCATAATGCCGATTTCCACCTCCGTTGCGTGGGGAATTCCGGCTTTCGCCAGGGCGGCCTTTGCCTCTTCCAGAGCCTCCCGCGCCTGGAGCACTTCCTCAACGGTCGCCACCATCGGAAACATTATCTTTACATTGCGGCCGACGCCGGCGCGCAGAATGGCCCGCAGTTGGGCTTGAAAGAGATCGGGACGACGCAGGGTCAGGCGGATGGCCCGGACTCCCAGAAACGGGTTGGTTTCCGGGGTCAGGTCCAGGTATGGCAGGGGTTTGTCGCCGCCGATGTCCAGGGTGCGGATAATCAGAGGGCGGTCTTCCATCACATCGGCGATGGCCCGATAGGCGGCATACTGTTCTTCTTCATCCGGCATCGTCGCCCGATCCACGAAGAGAAATTCGGTGCGCAGGAGACCGACCCCTTCGGCCCCCATAGATAAAGCCTCGCGAGCGGAGGCAATATCTCCGATATTGGCAAAGACCTCTACCCGATGTCCGTCCTTCGTCACCGCCATCTCCTGGCTCCGGCGGAGTGCTTCAGCGACCTGCACCGCCCTGCGGGCCTGCCGTTCCTGGTAGATGGCGAGAGTCTCTGCGGAGGGATTGATCACCAACTGGCCCGTGTCACCATCTAATGCTACCAGCGTGCCGTCGGGGATGTCCAGGACCGATTCCTCTATCCCTACAACCGCCGGGATATTCCACATCCGCGCCAGAATGGCGACGTGCGAGGTGACTCCCCCACCGACCGTACAGACCCCTTTGACGATCTCCCGATTCAATCGGGCGGTATCCGAGGGGGTCAAATCTCTGGCGACCACGATAACGGGTTCAGGAATGGCCTGCAACGAGGTTCCTTCGGGGAGACCGAGAAGAATTCGGATGGTGCGCTGTCCAATGTCCCGGACATCAGCGGATCGCTGCCGGGCGATTTCGGTGCCTTCCTGCTCAAAACGGGCAACCCATTCCTGAAAGACCTCATTGGCCGCGGCCTCCGCGTTCCATGCCGCTTGCCGGATTCTCTCTTCTATGGCTTCTACCAGAGTAGGGTCTTCCAGCATCAGCCGTTGAAACTCAAAGATGCGCGCCGTCTCGGGATGGTGGACCGCCACTTCCTGCTGAAGATGGATCAGTTCCTGGCGCGCCTGTTCCAGGGCCTTGTGGAGACGGGCAATTTCCGTGGCAATGTCCTGAACGGGGTAACGCTCAACGTGCCACGTTAAGGGACGGTACTGGAATAACGGAGCGACAGCCACTCCTCCGGAGGCCGGAATGCCTCTCAGGCCTTCTCCTCCTGGAACTTCTATCGGCCGGGGTGTCACAATCGGAGGGGGCAACGTCTCTTCTAACTCTCCAAAGCCACTTTCAACGAGCATCTTCAGAGTCTGGATGGCCGCCTTCGCGTCTTCTCCGCGAGCCACAATCCGAATCCGTTCCCCTTGCCAGGCCGTTCCCCCGCTGGCGACTTCCACCATGCTTTTGGCATTGACCGGCGGACGTCGCTGGGAAACGTTCTGCACCGTGATATGGGCCCGAAACTGCAGGGCAGTCTGAACGAATCGGGCGGCGGGGCGAGCGTGGAGACCGGTGGGATTCGGAACCACCAGTTCCACTGACTCCTCAGGGGCTTCCGCGATCTCCTCTGGAATGAGCGGTGCGGGTGCGATCTCAGGAGATGGTCCCAAAATCTTGGAAACCCGCGCTGCCTGTTCGGCGGCATATTGAACTGCCTCCAGGCCCTCCCCTCCTGAGGCGGCCACGACGGCTGCCAGGGCACCTTCCACCAGGGGAGCATTTGCCAGGCGTACCTGCTCCCGCCATTCCGGCGGTAGATACTCCAGGGCCATTTCCGCCACCATGATGGAACTGCCCAGGTCAGCCAGAACCAGAGCGCTGTGTCCCTGGCCCAATATCTGCTGAAGGGCGTTCAGCACCTTATCCAGGCTGGTGCCCAGGCGGCCGTCCTCAGTCCCACCCGCCGGGATGACCGGGATATTTTCCCCACCAGCCATCTGAAGGGCCACTTCACAAACCCCGGCGGCCAGTTGTTCACTGTGAGCGACAATAATGATACCAACCAATTCTCTCCTTACTGTAACCACCTACCTGCTGTCATTGCGAGGCGGCGATAGCCGCCGAAGCGATCCCCTCACGGGCGTCACGAATATTCACTATAGGGCAAAATTCACGCCTGATGCGCTCAAGCGGCTTCTGGCCCCCCCTCACCCCCCTTTGTCCCTTCTCTCCCCATCGCTTCGCTCTGGGGAGAGGGGGATGAAAGAGGGGGTTTTGCGGCGGCGGCCAAAGGCCGCCGCAAAACCCCCCCATTCCCCCTCCCCGCTCCCGCCGCCGAAGGCGAA
>JAGHZG010000368.1 GCA_017743275.1 Chloroflexota bacterium
GGCCAGTTGGGGAGCGCTTCGGGCCAGAGACATCAGCCCGATGACCAGCGCCCCGCCGAACATCGCCCGCTCCACCATCGGCTTCCGCCCGTACCGGTCCGCCAGGGAGCCCCAGATGGGGGCCATCACCGCCATCGTGACGGCGTGGGCGGAGAAAATCATGCCCGACCAGAACTTCACTGCATCCGGGGAAGTCACCCCGAGTTTCTGAACGTAGAAAGGGAGGATGGGCAGTACGGAAGAGAAACCGATGATGGACGCGAACTCGGCGAACCAGATAGCCCAGAGATTTTGTTGCCAGGATGCAGGTGATGGAGCAGGAGTCCCGGTTCTTCTCAGCATCGGTAGTGGATTATATCCCCTTTCTGGCAATGAGCAAACCGGGTTGGACCAGAGACCACGGACGACGGGCGGCAGTTGGTCAATTCGGCCTCTTTGTGGTACAATCCCATCAGTGTTGACCCCACCGGGGAAAGGAGAGAAATGGCAACGCTGTACGGTAGCATCGGGAAGTCCGTCAGGGCTCAAAGGGCGGAGAATGTTGCTGAGGGGATACAGGACTATCTGGGCCGGGTGGCCGCGCACATCCCGGCCGAGGTCATCACCGTGTACCTGTTGGGGAAGACGGTCGCCCCCAACGAGCCCATCCTGGGCATCTGGGGGGTCGTCTGCTGGGTGATAGCCTTCGGTCTGCGGTGGTGGGGGACCCAGGGGCCGGGGAAGGTTCTGAATGTCGTCCTGACCACGCTGGCCTTCCCTATCTGGGCGATGGTGATGGGGGGAACCATTCTGGGCTTCACCTTCGGCCAGCCGATTGCCACCCTGGTTGTGCTGGTCTTTGCCGTGGTGGCAGGGGCTTTGTACAACAACCAGTAAGTTTCCCCTTGAACTCCAATGAATCAGGAGCAAATGGGATGAAAAAATTCACCGTTCCATTCGTTCTGGCTCTCATTGTGAGCGTGCTGGTGGGCTGCCGGAGGACGGGGACCCCGGTCAGCAACGTGCCCACCGTGACCCCGACGGTCTCCACTGCCACCTGCCGGGCCGTCCCCTCCCTCTTCGCCTCCCTGCCTGCGCTGGATGTCCCGCTGGTCACCGATGCGGATTGGACCCGTGGCCCGGCCGACGCGCCGGTCACGCTGGTGGAGTATTCGGACTTCCAATGACCGGGCTGTGCAGGGGTGGAACCCCTGCTGGCGTTTCTGTTAGAAACGCATAAAGACCGTCTGCGCATCGTATACCGGCATTTTCCGCTCATCCGCATCCACGACAAGGCCCAGATCACGGCCGAGGCCGCCGAAGCCGCCGGGGCCCAGGGCAAGTTCTGGGAGATGCATGGCCTGCTCTTCGGGCGGCAGCGGGAGTGGGCCGCCCTCCCCGCTGACCAGATGCCCCAGGTGCTGGCCGGTTACGCGCAGGAACTGGGGCTGGATGTGGAGCGGTTCAACCGGGACCTGCAGGAACATACGTTCCAGGCAAAGGTGATGGGGCAGTATCAGGAGGCCGTGGCGATGGGGCTGCCGGGTACGCCGTCGTTCATCATCAACGGTCGGATGTATCCCACGGACCAGTGGGGGATTTCCTATCAGGGCCTGAGTGCGCTGATCAGTCTGGCCCTGCTGGAGCCCCGCCTGTACAGCGCACCGCCCACCCTTCAGATAGACCCCGCCCGCCAGTACGTCGCCACGGTCCGCACGCCCAAAGGGGACATCACCATAGAACTCTTCGCCGCCCAGGCCCCGCTCAACGTCAACAGTTTCGTCTTCCTGGCCCGGGAAGGATGGTACGACGGGACCACGTTCTTCCGCGTTGTCCCGAATTTCGTCGTCCAGGCCGGTGACCCGACCGGAACCGCGGCCGGGACTCCGGGCTTCCAGTGCGACGACGAAATCGGCGACCGGAAGTTTGACGCGGCGGGGGTCGTGGGCATCGCCAACGCCGGCCCCAATACCGGCAGCAGCCAGTTCTTCATCACGCTGGCCCCTCAGCCGGACCTGGATGGACGCTACACCATCATCGGGAAGGTGGTCAGGGGGCTGGAGATTCTCCAGTTGCTGCCGGAGCGGAACCCCGCCGACCCGATGGCTCCGCCGGGGCTGGAGATTGAGAGCATCCGGATAGAGGAACGGTAAAGAGGATAAAGAGGGGTTAGTCAAGAGGGGTTAGAGGGGCCTGCCCTCCTCGTCCACTCCCATCACCATCAGTTCTGTCATCGGAAAATGGCGGGGGTTGGTGGTGACCAGAATCGCGCCGCAGCGGATGGCCGAGGCGGCAGCGACAGCATCCGGCCCGCTGAGGGTGATGCCCCTGCGCTGCCAGGCGCGAATCATTTCCCCCGCCAGGTCGGCTGTCGGGGCATCCAGGGGGTGAATCCGGAGGGCATCCAGCAGGGCAAAGGTGGCTTCCCGCTCGTGGTCCCGCATTCCCCGCACGATTTCCAGCCGGATAAACGAGGCGATGTACAGCCGTCCCTCCTGAGCCAGGCGGTATATGATTCCCGATAGCCGGGCCGATTCCGCAGGTGGCGTATGAGGATACCGGTATCCGGCAGGTAATCAGCCATTCTCTGGCTCTCCGGAAGAGAGGCGGTCCCCGTTGAATCCGGTCCGTCCCTCCTGAATCCAGCGGTCTATGTCGGCCGGCGTCGCCAAGTCGGGGTGGTCTTCGTCCCGCCAGGCGCCGGCAGAGGCTTCAATCGCCGCCAGAAGTTTCAGCCGGCTCAGTTCTGCCCTCAGTACCCGGCTGACAAAACGGGCCCGCTCCCAGGCCGGGACCAGCCGCCGCAGGTCTTCGGCGACATCGCAGGGCAGGTATACATTCAGCCGTTCCCGTTCCATCGGCGTCCCTCCTGAAGTGCCGTAACTGCCTGCCAGGGGGCCTCCGGGCAGGCACCATCACAGGCGCAGCGGGTGTGTCCCAGTTTTGTCGGGCTGGGCCGCTGGCCTTTTCGCCTGGCCGTAAACGGCCAGGCTCAGGCAAAGAT
>JAGHZG010000369.1 GCA_017743275.1 Chloroflexota bacterium
CCGCCTGCGGCGGGCGGCGAAGCCGCTGGGGGAGGGGTGAGGCTGAACAGTTACGGTAGGTCGTAAACGGCACTCCGCTTCGCTCCGTACCTGACTACGAACCCGATGCTGGAAATCCGGGACATCCACAAAACCTACGCCGGACAGCCCCTGCTGGAGGGCATTTCCTTCGCTGTCTCCCGTGGCGAGACCGCCTGCCTGCTGGGCCCTTCCGGAAGCGGGAAGACCACCCTGCTCCGCATCGTCGCGGGGTTGGAGGAACCGGAGGCCGGACGGGTCCTCTGGGACGGAGAGAACATCACCCATCTCCCGCCCCACCGGCGCCAGATGGGGGTGGTCTTTCAGGACTACGCACTCTTCCCCCACCTGACCGTCGCGGAGAACGTAGCATTCGGTCTGCGGATGCAGGGCTGGTCTCCCCACGAGCAGAGAAGGCGCGTGCGGGAGGTCCTGGCCCAGGTCCGCCTGACCGGGTTTGAGGGCCGGCGCGTCACCGACCTTTCGGGGGGCGAGCAGCAGCGAGTGGCCCTGGCCCGCGCCCTGGCCCCGCGCCCGCGTGTGCTGATGCTGGACGAGCCCCTGGGTGCGCTGGACCGGGCCCTGCGGGAGACACTGCTGGAAGAACTGCGGGAAATCCTCCACTCCAGCGACGTCGCGGCCATCTACATCACCCACGACCAGGAGGAGGCCGCTGCCATCGCAGACCGGGTCCTCATCCTGCACGGGGGGAAAATTGTCCGCCAGGGAACCCCCCACGAGGTCTGGACCGACCCCGGCTCCCTCTGGGTCGCTCAGTTCCTGGGGGTCGGGAACATCCTCGTGGGGAAGTGGCGCCCCAGCGCCAACTCCCCCTTTCTGGAGACCGAACTGGGGACGTTTCCCCTCTCGTGCCCCCATTCCCACCAGGATGGGGAACTCGTGGGAGCCGTCCTCCGTCCGTCCGCCGTGGAAGAAAGCCCTGCAGGCCCCATTCGCTCTCGCGTGACCGACGTCCTCTTCCAGCGGGAGCGCTTCAAGGTCTGCCTGGAAAACAGCCTCTGCGCCTTCCTGCCCCGCCCTCCCAGGGTCGGCGAGGTCATCACCCTGCGCCTGACCGCCCCTCTCCAATGCCTGGGCCCGGCGCCTGCTGGGAGCAAAGGAGGGGGCATTCGGTAGAAAAACCACCAAGGACACAAAGGCCACACAAGGCACAAACACGTTTTCTCCAGGCTCTCCTTCCCCAATCTGTAACACTTCCGACTCCCCACAGCGCCCCTTTTTCGGGTAGAATAACAGGGGAGCAAGTCGCAGGACGCAGGTTGCACGTCGCAGGTCGCACGGCGCAGGTCGCACGGCGCAGGGCGCAGGCCAACCATCGGCCACAGCGGCCGCCCGGACGTAAACGTCCGGGCCCATCCTGCAAAGCCCTTCGGGCTTTTTAGCCCCCGAAGGGGGCTTTTCCGATTGAGCCCGACGGTTTACCGTCGGGCAAAGCGGCTGCCCATTGACCCCTCCTCATCCCCCCAGCCCCCTTCTCCTCCCCGAAACGGGGAGGAGAAGGGGGAGAAAGAGTGGGGGTTTGAGGCGGGCGGCGAAGCCGCCCGCCTCAAACCCCCAGGATTTCCCCCTCCCCGCGCCGCGCAGCAGCAGCGGGGCACGAATGATTCAGAACCATTAATGAACCTGGGGGCAGGGGGTAGGGAAATCTGGCCGCAATGCCCAAAAGAGCCTCAAACACCTCTGGGAAAAATCAAGGTGCACATAGCGTATCTGCTGTGACATAGGATTTATTCTGCGGACTGTGAAATACAGGATAAATCCTGCGCCACAATCCGGTCTCAACTCTGCAATGCCCCCGTCGTGGTAGTGAGTGGTCTTCTAATCGGGAGAGAAGAACACCATTCCGACCCCCATCTGCTCCAGCGCCTCCTCGGCGTAGTAGGTGACCAGCGCGCTGGGGTCATCCAGCGCGGCGCAGAGGGCGGGGATGGCCTCTTGGGGCCGAATGGCGCAGAGGGCGCGGGCGGCGCCAGCGCGGGCGGCCACGTTCTCATCTCCCAGCGCGACGATCAGGGCCGGGACGGCGGGCGTCCCGATGCGGGCCAGGGCGTCGGCGGCCAGGCGAGCCACGTAGGCGGAGGGGTCGGAGAGGTGGGACACCAGGGGCTCCACAGCCTCTGACGGTCGGAGACTGGCCAGCCCCACCACCGCGCAGGCCCGCACGTCCGGGTCGGGGTCCTCCAGCGCGGCGATGAGCGCGGCCACCGCGCGGGGAGTGCCGACGGCGGCCAGGGCGCGGACTGCCCACCAGCGGCGGTCCCGGTCGGGCGAGGCCTGCCATTCCGTCAGTGCAGGCAGGGCCGCGTCTCCCAACGGCCCGACGCTCCGGGCCGCCTCCTCTGCCCGAAGGTCGTCGCCATTGGCTATGGCTTCTTCCAGTGTGTGCAGGAAGTCTCTCATTTTGCTCTCAGGAAAATTTGCCATCACTCCCTCGCCGACCCGTCGGGCAAACTCCTCCCGGTCCGGAGGGCCGGGAAAGTGGAACAGATGGGTCGGGCAACGACAGTCCGAAGCCCCGAACCGGGGGATGAGCCGGGACGCGCCGGGCATCTGAGCCAGCGCGGCGGCCCAGAGGCACTCGCGCCGGTCTGTCCCCGTCGCCCACCAGACATCTACTGGCTGGGCAACCGCTCGCAGAAAATCTATATGCCAGACCAGGGTTTTGGGATGGCGGAGGTGGCGGGCCAGCCGGGCCGCCAGGCCGCCCGGCCCCCGGGCGCTGCCCACGTAGGCCAGCCAGCCCGGCGGGACGCGGAACTCCCCCAACCGCCCGACCCGGACCCGCTGCCCGTTCTCCACAACCAGAACCAGCACATACGTGCCGGGCAGACCGGGCACGCCCTCCATAACCCCCTACTCCCTACTTACTCCCTACTCCCTACTCCTTACTCCCTACTCCTTACTTCCTAACTCCTTACTCCCTACTCCCTTA
>JAGHZG010000370.1 GCA_017743275.1 Chloroflexota bacterium
GGGCAAGGGCTACACCGTCCGCGCCTCGGTGGGCCACGTCCGGGACCTGCTCCGCTCCTCTATGTCCGTAGACCTGGAGAACGACTTCAAGCCCACCTACCGGGTGCCGAAAGAGAAAAAGCAGGTGGTGAAGGAACTGGCGGAGGAGGTCAAGAAGGCCGCCGAGGTCTATCTGGCCACCGACCCGGACCGGGAGGGGGAGGCCATCGCCTGGCATCTGACCGAGGCCGCTGGCATCCGCCCGTCCCAACTGCGCCGGGTCGTCTTCCACGAAATCACCCAGTCGGCCATAGAGGAGGCGTTCGCCCACCCGCGCGGGATTGACATGAACCTGGTCAACGCCCAGCAGGCGCGCCGTATCCTGGACCGACTGGTCGGCTACAGCCTGAGCCCGCTCCTCTGGCGCAAAGTCCGCAGCCGCCTCAGCGCCGGACGGGTCCAGTCCGTCGCCGTCCGCATGGTCGTGGAACGGGAGCGGGAAATCCAGAACTTCGTCCCCGAAGAGTACTGGTCCATCCAGGCCGAACTGGCCAAACGGGAAACCCGTCGCCGTACCTTCCTGGCGAAACTCCACCGCATCCGCGGGGAAGAGGTGGACCTGAAGGATGAACCCGCCACCCGCGCGGTGGTGGAGGAACTGGAGCGGTCGGTCTACGTCGTCACGTCGGTCAAAGAGGGCCAGCGGAGACGGCAACCCGCGCCGCCGTTCACCACCAGTACCTTGCAGCAGGAGGCGTCCCGGCGGCTGGGCTTCACCGCCACCCGGACGATGCGCATCGCCCAGCAACTCTACGAGGGGATTGACCTGGACGGAAGCGGGCCCGTGGGCCTGATCACGTACATGCGCACCGACTCTACCAACGTCGCGGAGCAGGCCCAGCAGGAGGCGCGCCAGTACATCGCCCGCCGGTACGGGGAGGACTTTCTCCCCCCGCAGCCCCCCGTCTACAAAACCCGGACGAAGGGCGCGCAGGAGGCCCACGAGGCCATCCGGCCCACGTCCGTCTTCCGGGAGCCGGAGGCCATCAAAGACCAACTGACGCGCGACCAGTACCGGCTCTACCAGTTGATCTGGCAACGGTTCGTCGCCAGCCAGATGCCCCCCGCCCTCTACGACACGATGACGGTGGAGATAGAGGCCGGCCCGGAGGAAAGCCGCCCCTACCTCTTCCGCGCCACCGGCTCCACCCTGCGCTTCCCCGGCTTCCTGATCGTGTACGAGGAGGCGAAGGACGAGGACGTGCAGGAAGAGGAGCCCGTCCAGCAGATTCCGCCGCTGACGGTGGGGGAGATGCTGGACCTGGTCCGGTTGATCCCGGAACAGCACTTCACCCAGCCGCCGCCCCGCTACACCGAGGCGACGCTCATCCGGGCGCTGGAGGAGTACGGCATCGGGCGACCGTCCACCTACGCGCCCATCATGGCCACCATCCAGCAGCGCGGGTACGTGCGCCGGGAGGGGAAACGGCTGGTGCCCACGGAGACCGGCTTCCTGGTCAACGACCTGCTGGTGGAGCACTTCCCGGAGGTCATGGACTACGGGTTCACCGCGCAAATGGAGGAGCAACTGGACGAAATTGCCGCCGGTCGGCGGGAGTGGGTGCCGGTGGTGCGGGAGTTCTACCGCCCCTTTGCCCTGCAGGTCGCCCAGGCCGACCAGCGGATAGAGAAGGTGGAACTGGAGTCGGCGCAGGTGGGGCGGGCGTGCCCCGAATGCGGGGCGCCGCTCACGGTCCGCTGGGGCCGGTACGGGAAGTTTATCGGCTGCTCCCGCTTCCCGGATTGCCGCTACACCGAGCCCTGGCAGGAGAAGGTGGGGGTGACCTGCCCCCAGTGCGGCGGCGACCTGGTGGAGAAACGGACCCGCAAGGGGCGGACGGGCTACGGCTGCATCAACTACCCCACCTGCAACTTCTGGGTCTGGCAACGGCCGCTGCCCACTCCCTGCCCGTCCTGCGGCGGCCTGATGACGGAGGCCCGCAAGGGCGTCGCCCGCTGTACGGCCTGCGGGGAGGAAGTGACACTGGAAGAGGAGTAATGGATTTTCTCACACAAAGACACAAAGGCACAAAGATATATTTCTTTTTGAGTCTTTGTGTCTCTGTGTCTTTGTGTGAGATTCAAAAAGGAGTCCTATGGCCCAGGAACCCCCGGAAGACGGTTATACGGTGATCGCCCGCGTCATCCGGCAGGAGGGCCACTGTGCCGCCGGTCACCAGGTCGGCGACGAGGTGGTCTTTGACGGCCTGACCGTCCAGGGCAAAATCTGCATCAGTGCCCTCTACTCTATGCTGCCCAAAGTCTTCGCCATGCGCTACGGGGCGACCTTCCCCTGGCTGAAAGACCCGGACGTCGCCACCCACGCCTGCCCCGATGCCTGGAACCCCGTCGTCTTTGAAATCCGGCGCATCCGGTGAAGCGACTGGCCCGCTGGACCCTCTGCCTGCTCCTGCTGCTGGCGGCCTGCCGGGCCCCCGGCGCGACCCGCCCGACGGTCAAAATCGGGCTGGTCGCCCCCTTTGAGGGCCGCTACCGCTACGTGGGCTACGGCCTCTTCGCCGCCGTCCGGCTGGCCCTGCGGGAGGCCAACGCGGCCGGGGGAGTGGGAACGCCCCCCTACTCCGTGGAACTGGTCGCCTACGACGACGGCGCGGACCCGGAAATGGCCCGCCAGCAGGCGGAGAAACTGGCCGTGGACCCGCAGGTCGTGGTCGTCATCGGCCACTTCCGGGAGGAGACGACGCGCGCGGCGCTCCCCGTCTACGCCCGGGAGGGGCTGCCGCTCCTGGTCCCGGCGGTGCTGGACCCGGCGCTGACCGCCGGGCCGGGATTCGTGCCCGTGGTGCGCATCGGCCCCGACGCGGACGAACTGGCCGCCCGCATGTTAGAGGGGGGGGCGGAGGCGGGACTCATCACCGACGGCGGCCCGCTGGGGGAGGCGCTGCAGCGGGCCGCGGCGGCGCGCGGGCG
>JAGHZG010000371.1 GCA_017743275.1 Chloroflexota bacterium
CATTGTGCGCTCCTCCAAGAGAGGATGCAGGATGCAAGATGCAGGATGCAGGATGCAAGATGCAGGATGCAGGATTGCAGGATGATGCTATTTCCTCTGATTGTACCGCAAAATGGGGAGGACGCAACCGAGGAAAAGCACCGTTTGTAGGACAACTGCGAGCAGTTGTCCCACATCTTCGGGACACACCCTCAGCGGCAAAGTGCTTGCGGGAAACCCCGCTTCGGTTTATAATGGCCCGGCGGGGTTCTATGCGCATAGAAGTCGCCGTTGCCAAAGTGCCCAAATGGGCCAGTCAGGAGAGCGGGGACACGCTGGAGATGATTGAGCGCCCCCGGGGCGGTTTCTCCTTCGTGCTGGCCGACGGACAGGGGTCAGGGCGGGCCGCGAAGGCCATCAGCCAGCAGGTGGCCCGCAAAGCCATCGCCGAACTGGCCGAGGGGGTGCGGGACGGCGCCGCCGCCCGGGCCGCCCACGACTTCCTTTACACCCACAAGGGCGGGCGGGTCTCCGCAACTCTGAACATCCTCTCCGTGGACCTGACCACCGGCACGCTGGTCCTCTCCCGCAACAATCCCCACCCGGTGATTGTGGTGAGGCCGGACGGAGAGGTCAACCTGCTGGACGCGCCGTCCCAGCCGGTGGGGATTTACCCCCGCACCCGTCCGGCCATCACCGAGGTGGAGATGGAGCCGGGCCTGGCTGTTGTCGTCTACACCGACGGGCTGGCGCTGGCTGGCGAAGGTCGGGGCGGGCCGATGGACCTCCCCGCCGTCGTCGGGGAGATGGCCGCCCAGGGCCTGGATGCCCGGCAGATGGCCGACGGTCTGCTGGCCCGAGCACTGGCCCTGGAGGCTGGCCGCCCCCGGGATGACATCAGCGTCCTGGTCCTCCGCGTCTGGCCCGATACCGGCGACCCCGTCCGCCGCCTGTATGTCCAGGCCGGTACGGGAACGTAATGAAACTCGCCTCGCTGAAGGCGCTGGCCTGCCTGAACCGGATGAACGGGGCGGAGGGAGTATGCCCGCCGGAGGAGCGGAAACGCCCAGGCTGGCTGAGCCGACGGCGGAGATAGACAACTATCTGTGGTCGGTGGTCCGTGGTCCGTGGTCGGTGGTCCGTGGTCTGTGGTCAGTAGTCTATGGTCCAAATCGGGGTTGTCGGGCCATGTGGGGCGGGTAAGAGCACGCTGGTGCGGGCCCTGCGCGAGCGCGGCATCGCCGCCCGCGAGATCGCCCAGGAGCACTCCGGCGTCCCCGCCATGTGGCAGCGCATCACCCGGCCCGACCGCCTGGTCTACCTGGGCGTCTCCCGGGAGACGGCGGAGCGGCGGCTGGAGCGGGAACTCCCCCCGGCCTGGTGGGAGGAGATGACCGCCCGGCTGGCCCACGCCCGCGCCCACGCCGACCTGTTGGTGGAGACCGACAACCGGACACCCGAGGAGGTCCTGGAGCAGGTGCTGATGTTTTTGGAGTCCAGCGCCACGAACGGCGCGGGTTCGGAGGAATCATCTTGTAAAAACCACAAAGGACACGAAGGACGCACAAAGGGCACGAAGGAATTTTAGCCGTCAGGGGTCAGTCGTTGGGGATTGCTCTATTTTTCTAACCCCTAACCCCTGACCACTAACCCCTAAACTTTGTGTCCTTTGTGGTAAGTCATTACGAGTTTCCGATGAATTTCAACCGACGCGCCGACATCCTCCCGCTGATTCTGCTCCTGGCCGTCGCGCTGGCGGCATCTGCGCCCCTCTGGGGGCCGGGCATCGTCAACACGCGCGGCGGCGGCGATAGCCCCTTCCTCCTCCAGCGCGTCCACCAGATGGCCGCCAACCTGCGGGCCGGCGTCTTCCCCGTCCGCTGGATGCCGGACGGGGCCTACGGTCTGGGCTACCCTTTCTTCAGTTACTACGCCGCCCTCCCCTACTACCTGGCGGGCCTGCTGGTGGTGATCGGGCTGGACATCCTCACCGCCATCAAAATCACCCAGACCCTGGGCTTCCTGGCGGCCGCGCTGGCCATGTACGGCTGGATGCGCCGCCTGACCCCCAACCGGTGGGCCGCCTGGCTGGGAGCCGTTGGCTACACTGTCGCCCCCTTCCACCTGGTCAACGTCTATGTGCGGGGGGACTCCCTCTCCGAGTTCTACGCCTTCATCTTCTATCCCCTCATCCTGTGGACGCTGGACCTTCCCGAAGGCCGCCCGCTCCGCCGGGCCGGGGTCGCCCTGGCCTATGCCGGGCTCCTGCTCACCCACAACATCTCCGCCTTTATCTTCACCCCCTTCGTGCTCCTGTATGTGTTGATCCGGCGCCGCCCGGACTGGCGGACGCTGAGAGACCTGACTGCTCTGGGCCTGGGACTGCTCCTCTCCGCCTGGTTCTGGCTCCCCGCCCTGGGCGAGAGCAACCTGGCCCAATTAGGGGCGGTCACCCAGGGATACTTCCACTACACCAACCACTTCCGCGCGCGGAATCTGGTGCAGAACTGCTTCTTTTTTGACTATTCCCTCTCTTCCCCGGAACGGACTCCCTTCGCAATGGGACTCCCTCAGGCTGTCGGCGCGGCGCTGGGGGGACTGGTACTGTTGGTCCGGCTGGTAACCGCACGGGTTGGACGACCGGTCGGAGGGCAACCGGTAGGGGCAGGCCTTGCGCCTGCCCCTTCCCTGCTGCTGGGATTGGTCATCTCCACCCTGATGATCACGCCCCTCAGCAAACCCCTCTGGGACCACCTGCCGCTGTTGCCGATGGTGCAATTCCCCTGGCGCTTTCTCTCCGTACAGGCCCTCTTCGCGGCCGCCGCGCTGGGGATGATACCTCACTCCACCCCCGGCTCCCTCCGCAGGCGGCAGGGGTGGGGTGAGGCCCTCTGCGGCCTCATCCTGGCGGTTGCCGTGCTGGCCCCTCTCCACCCCGACCGGCTGCCCATCGGCCCGGAAGACGTGACGCGGGAGCGGTTG
>JAGHZG010000372.1 GCA_017743275.1 Chloroflexota bacterium
CAGCGGCTCCGGATGGCCGCAGTGGAAGACCTCCACCCGACCCAGCGGGGCCGGAAAGTCCACCCATTCCTTTTCGCTGCCCGCCGGAACCATCACCCGCTGCCCGTCGCGGAAAGTGGGCACTTCGCCAGTGATGGCGTAGAAGACGTGCATGACGACGGCCAGTCCCTCCGAATCCGCCGCTCCGCCGCCCCAATAGATGCGGATTTCGTCCACCTCATCCAGTTGAGCGGCGCCCTTCTTCGCCATCAGATTGGTAATCCCTGGCGTCCATCCCAGACCGTTGATGACGGTAACGCCTGCCTCCTTCGCCTGGGGGTCCATACTCCGCAGTTCGTCCATCGGCCCCCAGTCATCGCAGATGTCCACATAGGGGACGCGCGCCCGGATGGCCGCCCGGGCCAGTTTGGGGGCGAAGTGGTAGAAGGGACCGATACAGCCGACGGCGGCATCCGCGCCCTCCAGCACCCGGACCAACATATCAGCGTCCTCGGCGTCCACGAAGACACCCCGGGCCCGGTCCCCCAGTTCGGCAGCCATCTGCTGCGCCCGCTCCAGCCGGTAGTCGGCAATGACCACCTCAGCGTCGGAAAATGCGATGAGGTCACGGACGACGTAACTTCCCATGTCGCCGCAACCACCCAGGACGACGATTCTCATCGGACACCTCCTTTATCTGAAAAACCAGTGAGCAATCTCCGCCCCCCAGATCATCGTTGTCCAGCCGCCTACGATGAGGAAGGGGCCGTAGGGGATGGGGTCCCGGAGCGACCTCAGGCGCGTCAGGAGCAGGAAGAGGCTGACGATTCCGCCGCTCAGAATCGCCAGCAGCAGCGCTTCCAGCACCAGCGGGAAGCCGGTCACCAACCCGATGAAGGCGGCCAGTTTGACGTCTCCGCCGCCCATCGCCCCCGGCCCCACCAGCCAGTTGCCCAGGAGGACGATGGCCATCAGGATGACGTAGCCCGCTACGCCGCCCAGCAGAGCGCTTTTCCAACTGATGTGACCGGTGAAGAACGATCCCACAATGGCCAGCGCCATAGCGGGAATGGTGACCACATTCAGGATGAGCCGCCGTTCTATGTCGGTGACGGCGATGAGCATGAAAACGGTGGTGTAGAGGGCAAAGAAGATGAACTGAGGGGTCAACCCGTACCGCCGGTACAGGAAGCCGAAGAGAAAGGCCAGCCCCAGTTCCACCAGCGGATGGCGAATGGAGATGAGGGCGCCGCAGGAGGGACATTGTTGGCGATGGACCAGGTAGGCAGGCAGGGCGACCCACTGGTACCAGGGGCGGCGGCGGCTGCAGTACGGGCATTCCGGCAGACGGGGCCGCCGCCGGGCCGGCAGGTCGCTTCCCAGACGGTTGACTACCGCACCAACCAGGATGCCGAGCAACAGAACGATAACCATAGTGCTCCTGCAGTTCGGAATCGGGTATGAAGTAGGGGCAACCCTTGCGGTTGCCCACCCTGGGCAGGGGCAAGCCCTGCCCCTACGGTCGTTCTACTGGCTGGAGGTAGTTGGCGACGGCCCAGCCCTGCCGGGTCTCGTTGGTTGGGTCCCGCACCTGCCACCAGGTGTAGCCGCCAGCCGACCGGGGACCGTTCACCACGATGAAGATTTCCCCCTCCTGCCCGATGCCCAGGCGCGGACTGTTCACATCCGGTTCCTGCCGCAGGCTCACTCCGAATCCCCCCGTCCCACTCACCCGCACGTACCGACCGATGGCGATTTCCGGAGACGCTGTGGGCGTAGGGACCGGCGTCTCGGTGGGCGTGGGGGTGGGAGGCAGCGTGGGCACAGGTGTGGCGGTCCAGATGATGGGGGTTGGGCTGGGCCCTCCCGGCGGCCCCTGGAGGCGCCAGAGATAGAGGGCCCACAGCCCGCAGGCGATGGCGGCCAGCGCCAGCACCACCAGTGCCAGTACCCAGACATACAGCGGAATCGGGGGGCGAGGAGTTTGCCGTCTGACCATCAGAGTACAGGACGCAGGAATTACAGATGCCGCTCCAGCCAGCGCTCCAGGTCGGTCAGGACCTGGGCCCGGTGGATGTCGTTATGGGGCTCGTGATACCCGCCTTCGTATTCTATGCGCTCTTTATCCGCGATGGGCACATTCTCAAAGAACCGACGGCTCCCCTCCGGAGGCACCAGGCGGTCGGCGCCGCCGTGGAGGATGAGCAGGGGCAACCGCCACTCCCGCGCGTGCTCGTGAGTCCAGAGCATCGCCCGGGTCATCTCCGTCCCCAAACGGGCCGTCCCGGTGCTGTGAACCAGCGGGTCGGCCTGATATGCCGCCACGACGTCGGGATCTCGCGAGATGGCCGTGGCATCCAGGCCCGTATTCATAGCAAACCGCGGCAGGATACGGGAGAGCAGGCGCGCCAGCACCATCAGGGCCGGGGAGACGCCCACCTGGGCCAGCGCGGGGCCGGAGGCGATGACCCCTTTCAACCCCTCCGGGTAGCACAGGGTGTATTCCAGGACAATGAGGCCCCCCATGCTGTGTCCCATCAGAAAAAGAGGACGGCCCGGCTCCCTTTCGGCAACCATGCGCACAAGGGCCCGGACGTCCTCGCGGAACTCTTCCCAGGAGTGGATGTAGCCACGCGGCCCCGGAGACCGACCGTGCCCCCGGTGGTCCAGCGCGTAGATGGCGTACCCTTTGGGCACCAGGTGATTGACCACGTTCATATATCGGCCGCTGTGTTCGCCGAAACCGTGGACGATGACCAGGACCGCCCGGGGTTCTCCCTCAGGCCGCCAGGACTGGTAGTAGAGCGGCAATCCGCCGAATCCTGAGAAGGTCCCTTCGCTGTGCTCCATTTTCTACCTCACGGTTGGGGGTTGGTGATTGGGAATCGGTACATTGGTCATTGGTGCATCAGTCATTTTATGGCGACGGAGGATACGGAGGGACGGTCGGCGCTTCCGTCGCTGTCT
>JAGHZG010000373.1 GCA_017743275.1 Chloroflexota bacterium
CCAGCACCCGCCCACCCGCCGGGTCCCAGGCCGCCGCCGGATACTCCAGCCCCAGTTCTCCGACCTCCCGCGGGAAAAGCAGACGCCGGTCCGACCCGTCCCGGTCCATCAGATAGAGGTCGTACGTGCTGGTCTGCGAGGCATAAGGGGCCCGGGCCCGCCCGAAAACGATGAGGCCCCCGTCCGGCGAGAACGACGGCGCCGCCCACATCCCCGCCTCCGGGACCAGTTTCGCCTGCAGGAGCGTCTCCGAGGCCGTCACGACGCCCAGAGCATAGACATCAAAGACGGGGCTATCTTCCGGCTCCTCCCCGGTGGGCGAAGGGCCGTGCAGGATGGTGACCAGAAATGCCCCCTCCGGGGACCAGGAGAGGGTCGGCACCCAGGCCCAGGG
Organism: Chloroflexota bacterium; assembly: GCA_017743275.1. Classification (GTDB taxonomy): domain Bacteria; phylum Chloroflexota; class Anaerolineae; order B4-G1; family DUEL01; genus SpSt-77. Next base: position 395 of record JAGHZG010000373.1, read on the forward strand.
AGCGTAGGTGCGGAAGGGTGGGAACCGCACCAGCGGGATGGCCTCCGGTTTGCGGGCCGAGATGTCCACCAGGCCGATCTCGTCGGCGCGGGCATAGGCCAGCAGGGTGGGTTCTTTGCCCTCCCCGGGGGGAGCCCAGGCGTAGGTCGTCCCCCACCAGCCGTAGGTGCCGCCCGCCGTCGGCCCCAGCACCCGGCGGCGGTCCAGGAGCCGTCCGTCCGCCTGGGGGCGGGCCAGATAGAGGTCGTTGGTGGCCTCCCAGCCCGGGGGCGCCTCCCGGGGCGCGCCCGTGGAGTAGGCAATCCACCGCCCATCCGGCGACCAGGCCGCCCAGAGAACGTTCTTCTCCGGAAGCCGCACCGGTTCCGCCCCTGTGGTGACCGTATCTATCATCCACAGGGTGTTCAGCACGCCGGTCTCAGTAGCAGTACGGGTGAAGAGAAGCCGGGAGCCGTCCGGCGAAAGGTCAAACACCCGCCCGTCCAGGTCTCCCATCGCCGTCAGGCGGCGACGGCTGCCCGTGGTCCCCCGCATCACCCAGGCGTTGTGGGCGGAGAGATAAGCGATGGTGCCGGAAATGGAAACGGGCGTCACTTCCTCCCGCGCGCCCACCAGCAGAATCTCGTTCTGGGGTTCCTGGACGGTGATCCGTCGGGCCAGCCGCCGCTCCACCTCCACCCCGTCCTCCAGAGTGATGACGTAGGTCAGTTCCTCCACGCCGTTCACCCCGGCCCGCAGGAGACGGGTCTGGCCCACCGGGATGGTGGCGTCCCGCACCGTCTCCCGTCCGTAGGGAAGGACCTGCTGAACGGTCTCCGTTCGGGTCTCCACGCGCACCACGCGGACGGTCATCCCGTCGGTCAGAAAGACGGTCTCCGGCGGGACGACGCGGTCGTCCTCATCCAGCGTGATGCCCGTCCGCGCCAGCAGTTCCCCCACCGTCTGGGCGTCGGTGGTCAGGATGCGGGTCTGGCCGTCGGCGACCAGGGTGACGCGCACGGGGCTGATGGGGATGCAGGCGGTCAGCAGGATGAAACCACCAAGACACAAAGACACAAAGGAAAGAAAAATTCTTTCGTGTCTTCGTGCCTTCGTGGTGAATCTCTGCTTTTCTGTGTTCATCGGCGTTTCATCATTTCCAGGGCACGGCCGCGGAAGTCCTCTATCCGCTGGTATCCGTGCCGCTCCATGTACTCCTGGATTTCCCGGCAGACCTCCCCGAAGACCTCCAGTCCCCGGTAGTAAACGGCGGAGCCGATGCCGACGGCGGTCGCGCCGACCAGGATCATCTCCACGGCGTCTCGCCCGGTGGTCACGCCGCCGGTGGCGATGACGGGGACGTCCACGGCCCGGCAAATGTCGTAGACGCAGCGGACAGCGATGGGGCGAAGGGCCGGGCCGCTGACGCCGCCGGTGCCGTGGGAGAGAATGGGTCGGGCCGTCTCCACGTCCAGAATCAGGCCGGGACCCAGGCTGTTGACGGCGGTGATGCCGTCCGCGCCGGCCTCCACCACTGCCTCGGCGATGCGCACGATGTCGGTCACGTTGGGGGAGAGTTTGACCAGCACGGGGATGTCCGTATTGGCCTTCACCCGCCGGGTCACCTGAGCGGAGACGTAGGGGTCGGCGGCGAACATCCGCAGATACTGGTCATCCACATTCGGACAGGAGATATTGACCTCAATCAGGTCGGGGCGGGCTTCAGAGACGTAGCGGGCGATGGTGCCGAAGTCGTAGATGGTATCGGCGAAGATGCTGGCGATGACCGGGACGCCCAGGGGGGCCAGTTGCTCCCGGGCGGCGCGGATTTCGTCTACCATCACCTCCACCCCGGGGTTGGAGAGGCCGACGGCGTTGATGAGTCCCCCGCCCCATTCCACGATGACGGGATTGGGATAGCCATCGCGGGGGGCCAGACTGATGGATTTGGTGGTGACGGCGCCGGCCCCCGCACGGGCCACCCGCACCAATACACCATGGATCAGCCCCAGGATGCCGGAAGCCAGCACCGTGGGATTGGGCAGACGAACGCCACACAGGGAGACAGAAAGGTCTACCATATTGACCGTCCCCAAATCATATTGTCCGGGCCTCAACGGATGCTTATACCATTGGAAGGGAAGAATGTCAAGGTCATTGACAACCCGTCCTGTTTATGCTATCATAACGCTGTATGACCGCTGAACCGCAAGGCCACCGGGGACTCACCCCTCTGCAGATGACCCTGCTGGGGATCATCCTGCTGACCATCCCCTGCTATTGCCTGGGATTCACGTTGCTCTACCTGTACTCCACCCCGGCCCGCCCCACGCCGGTGCCGACCGTGGTCACCGATACGCCCACGCTGACCCCGACCCCTGCTCCGCCGACGCCGACGCTGGAGGCGACGCCGACCCAGTGGTGGCCACCCACCAACACCCCCACGGCCACGCCGACACCGACGATGACGCCCACTCCCACGCCGACGGCGACCCCCACTCCCACACCGACGGCGACCCCCACTCCCACACCGCTGTCTCTTATACACATCTCC
>JAGHZG010000374.1 GCA_017743275.1 Chloroflexota bacterium
CACACAGAGACACAAAGGCACAAAGAATTTTTTTATCTTTTTATCTTCGTGTCTTCGTGTCTTTGTGTGAGAATCCTCTTTTTTTACCTCACACAGAGACACAAAGGCACAAAGAATTTTTTTATCTTTTTATCTTCGTGTCTTTGTGTCTTTGTGTGAGAATTCTCACAACTCCTGGCGCAGGCGGCGGAGTTCCTTTCGCAGTTGGTCTACCCGGCGGTTGATCACCTCGTCACTGCCGACGGTCACCCGCTGGTGGCGGGCGAAGGCCAGTTCGGAGGCCAGCCGGTAGTACGTGCCCAGACGCCGCCAGCGTCCCACTTCCCCGCGCACCAGCGCGCCCAGCCGCTGCCCGACCCGGCGCCAGTAGGAGCAGATGACCGGGTAGTCCTCGGGAGCGATGGTCCCCTTTTCTACTTCATCCTCCAGGTAGAGGACCAGGATTCGCTGCTCCCGAACCGTGAAGTAGATGAGCAGTCCCAGGAGCGCCAGCACGCCCCCCCAATCCGAGGTCAGACTGATCAGCAGAGCCCAGCAGGTCAGGCTGGAGAGGGTGGCGCCGAAGTTGTGCAGGCCGTGCAGCGTCATCGCCACCCCCAGCCCGACAAACGGAGCCGCGATGCGGACCTCGCGACGGGGGGACGTGCGCGCCAGGGCGATGCCCAGGCCGGTACAGCCCGTGAACAGCGCGTGGTTCAGGCCGAAGAGGACGGCGCGGAAGAAGGCCAGTTCCAGCACTCCCCCCATCCCGCTCATGCCGTAGGCATCCAGGAAGTAGAAGAAGTTCTCGGTGGTAGCGAACCCGAAGCCCACCAGTCCCCCGTACAGGATACCGTCCAGCGGCGTATCTATCTCGTGGCGGAAGAACAGCATCAGGAGCAGCAGCATCAGCCCCTTGAACGGCTCCTCGGTGATCGGCGCGATCAGACTGGCCCCCACCACTTCGGTCCCCAGGCTGGAGCCGAAGAACTCCGAGACCGGGATGTCCAGAACGATCTGGGCGATGAGGGAGAGGATGACGGCGGGGATAGCGCCCCAGAGGAACGAGGCCAGGATCAGGCCCAGTGGCTCCTTCTCATAGCGGTCCATCCACCAGAGGAAGAGCGCGTAGAGGACCATCGGCACGACGGCCAGAATGATGATAGCCAGTACGGCAGTGAGCGTTTCCAATTGTGCCTCCTTGTTACGTGTCGCAGGGCGCAGAGTCGCAAGTCGCAGAGTCGCAGGGTGCAGGTCGCAGGGCGCATGTCGCAGGTCGCAGAGTCGCAGGGCGCAGGGCGGCGAGACTACCCCGGCGGGGGTGGAGCCAGGCCGGTCCGGCGGAGAATTTTTGCCAGCGAAGAGATGAGGTGGACCCACGCCGGGGAGGTTCGGCCCTCCACGCGCGCCGACCGCAGCGCTTCCAGGAACGATTCCGGCGAATCAAAGGGCGGCATCCGGGTCACTGCCCGGCCCAGTTCCCAGAGAGAGTGGGCGTCGCTTCCGGCGGTTATGGGGAGGTTGTGGGTCCGGGCCAGGGCCTGAGCGGCCTCGTTATCCGCCGGGAAAAGGCAGCGGCCATTGAGCCCTTCCAGAAAATCCACCATCCCCAGGATGTCCTCCACGGCGGCCCGCCCCATCGCCTCCCGTCGGGCCCGGTCCAGGGGGTGGGAGATGCCGACGACGCCCCCCTGCGCCCGCACGGCGGCGATGGCTTCCCGGGGCGGCAGGTCCGGGGGAACGGGCTCGGTCAGGAAGTAGGCGATGAGTTCCCCGTGCGTCGTGCGAATCTCCTGGCCCACGATGACGCGCTCCGGGTCCGTCTCCTTCAGCCGCAGTGCGCCCGCGATGGTGTTGTGGTCGGTCACCGCCACCCGGTCCAGCCCCCGGCGCCGGCAGGCCTCCAGAAACCGCTCCGGGGAGACCAGGCAGTCCCGGGAGTAGAGGGTGTGGGTGTGGAGGTCGCAGGAGAGGGGAGTAGGGAGTAAGGAGTAGGGAGTAGGGGGGGTCATGGTTCCCGTCCTGTGGGGATATTGATGATTTCGCGGCAGAGGGGATAGTTGGGGCATCCGTAGAAGAGTCGGCCGGGGTGGGAGCCCCGGCGGGCCACGCGCAGCACCATGGGGACGCCGCACCGGGGGCAGCGGGGCGGCTCTGATGGAAAGGAGGCACTCGTTGTTTCGGAAGCGAAGCCCGTTGACATCTCCCTCTGGGAGCGGCTTGGCTGCACCTGGCGCCAGATACGGAGGAACTCCTCGCCGTCATACAGGAAAATCGGCTTCCCTTTTGCCCACTCCCGTGCCTGAGGAGTGAAGAAGCCAGTGGTAATAATGGCCCCCTGGTCCGCCTTCTCGTGCAACATCGTTCCGTAGAACTCCCGGACCACCGGTTCCCCCACAGTGCCTCGCCAGCGCTTACATTGAACCACCCACTTCTCCCCGTTTTTCGCGTCCACGACGACATCTACCCCGTGATCGCCCACTGTCCCCGTCCGTCGGGCCCGGTGCCCTTTGGCGCGATAGACCTCCGCCACCATTTCTTCAAATTCAGCGGGGGAGAGTTCCAGGAGGTCGGAGACGGAGGAGATGGTTTTGCCCCTGTAGGATGTCTTCGGCCTCCATTTGCCCCAGACGTTGATTCCAATCAGCACAGCGCCCGCGGCGAAGAAGAGGACCGTGTTCCAGGGCTCAGGGATCAGGAAAGAGGAGACCGAGGGGAGAGAGATGGCAGCGGCGATCCGGCAAATGGCCAGGAATCCCCAAATCACCAGCATGTCCCGGCTGGCTGAGTGCCCACGTCTGGACTTTCTGCCGACAACATCAGCCAGCACCCGGAGGAACACCAGAGGCCAGAAGGGCCAGATAAAACCGAAGGCGAGGCCAAGGATCTCTACCAGCGACGCCATCTATACCTCCGCATACTTCTCTGTCGGCGTTGGCCCGCCACCC
>JAGHZG010000375.1 GCA_017743275.1 Chloroflexota bacterium
GGCTATGGGCGGCGCGGGAGGTGTGGAGATGGTCATCTCCGTCGGCGGACGGGCCGGTGGCCCTCCCGCGGACACATCCGGAGTCGGCCCCCCCGGCATGCTTTGAGGGCCGGCCTCCAGCAACTGGAGCAGTTCTTCCAGGGCCTGCGGCCGCTCTTGGGGAGGACGGGCGCTGTAATCCCGCAGCCTTCGGGCAATCTCGCCCACCCACGCGGTCGCTTCGGGGCCGAAAGTACGGCCCGCTTCCCGCAACCAGGTATCGGCGTACCGGGCCAGACCTCCGATCATGGCCCGGTCCTGATAATTGTACTCCTTCTCCAGATGAAGAACCTTCTTCAGCGTCTCAACGGGTGTGGGCATACGGACTCTCTCAACGACCCAGAATCACCGCCACCCCCAGCGCGGCGGGGCCGATGTGGGTGCCGATGACGGGTCCGATTTCGCTGACGGGGACCTCCATATCCGGAAAGAGGGCCTGGACAGGGGCGTGGAAGACTTCCCAATCGGGCGCGCAGGAGTGGACCACCGCCAGCCGCTCCAGAGGGCCCAGTTTGGTCAACATTTCCAACAGTTGCTCCATCGCCCGACGGCGGGTGCGCACCTGCCCCACCAGTATGGCTTCTCCCTGGCGGAACTCAATCAACGGCTTGATGTCCAGCAGGCGCGCGGCGAACCCCTTCGCCCAGGAGACCCGTCCGCTGTGCACCAGATACTTCACCGTATCCAGGACCGCCAGGAGACGGATGCGGGGCCGGACGTCTTCCAGCATGGCGATGATCTCCGCCGCACTGGCCCCCCGGGCGGCGGCCTCGGCGGCCATGATGACCTGCCAGCCGATGCCCATCGCCAGTTGCTGGGAGTCCACGAAGTGGACCTTCAGTTCCGGCACCTCCCGCGCCCCCAGTTCGGCGACGGAGATTATGCTGCTGAGCGCGCCCGCCAGCAGAATGGCGATGACCTCGTCGGCCTGCCCGACCAGACTCCGGAACGCAGCGGCGAACTCATACGCCGACGGGACGGCAGTGGTGGGCACTTTGCTCAGCGAGGGCAGCCGCCGGTAGAACTCCTCGCGCGCAATCTGCTCCCCGTCCCGCAAACTCAGGCCCTCTATCTGGATATACGCCGGAACCACGGTGATATTCAACTGACGGGCCAGTTCGGGCGGCACGTCGGATGTGCTGTCGGTGAGAATACGGATGCGCGGAGACATCATCCCGATTCTCCCTCACCCATAACGCGTAGAACCTGCTCGTAGAGTTGCTCGTCTATCCGGAACATTTGACGACGGAGAGCATCGAGTTCCGCTTGCAAAGAGGAAATTTTTCCCTCTCTCTTTGCTCGCATCAGGATTCCGATAGTCCCTGTCTTTCGTAACCCATACCGTTCAGCGGCCCTGCGCCCTTCGGATTCATCCAACAATATCAGACTGTCTTCGCGCTCAAGCCCCAGAGCGATGACCTCGGCTTCTCCAGCATCCAAATCCCGCTTCAGTAATTCCACGAGAGGTTGGTTCGCGGGTGCAACAACTTCTATCCAACCCCTGTAAAAAGCCACTTCCACTTCCCGCGCGCCGGGTCTGCCGTACCCTTCTTCTACAACCTCCTTCCATACTGCTGGCGGAATCCATATCTTCTCGTAGAAGTCCCTGAGCAGGCTCAAGCGACCAATAGCCGCCAGGTGGATTAATACGGAAGAATCAGCGACTACCGAGGGCATATTGCATATCCTCTTCCAGGTCCGCTTGCGTATAGTGGCGCAAAACTCCCCGTTGCCCCAGCAGTTCCTCAAATTCCCAGCGAGTCATTTGAGCCAGAAGTCTGGCCTTGCCCAGAGATAATACCCCCCGCTGGTACAATGCCAAAGCCAGTTCCTTGAGAAACTCTCGCTCTATCTCACCCGGTGGCAATCGTGCGGCGTCCACAACTTCTGCCGGAACTTCCAGGATTAATTTCTCCATTTCTTCCCTCCGCCAGTGTCCAATGCTATTACTCTTCCCCCACTCCCTCATACACAATCAGCCCCACGCCATCCGGACCGACGTGGGATGCCAGCACCGGGCCGTAGACCAGTATGGGAAACGGAGCGACTTTCGGGAACAGCGCCCCCAGCCGCTCCTGCAGGACCGCCGTCTCGTTGGTCGGGTAGGAGACCGGTTGGAGAATCGTCATCTCCTGAACCTTCAGAAACTCGCTGGCGAACTCAATCAGTTTATCCAGCCCCTTCTCCCGACTGCGGACCTTCTCCATCGGGATAATCTCCCCCTCTTCTATGGACAGAAAGGGCCGGATGCCCAGCATCGTCCCCAGAATGCACTGGGAGCGGCTGATCCGTCCGCTGCGCTGCAGGTAATCCAGCGAATCGGTGAACATCACGACGTAAATATGCGGAATCATCCCCCGGATGTGGCGGACAATCTGGCCCAGCGAATGACCGGCCCGGGCCATGCGGGCCGCTTCCCGCACCAGAATCCCCAGGCCGAACGATGTACACTGAGAATCCATCACCATAATGTCGCACCGACCGAGAAACGACATCGCCGCCCGTCGGGCGTTCTCCACAATCGGACTCAGCGGGCCCGAGGAGTGAATGGAGAGAATGGAATCCGTCGTCCGGCTCAGGCGGGCATAGACCCTCTCCATCTCCTCCACCGTCGGCCCGACCACCATCGGGCAGACTCGCTCCCGGGCCATCCGGTCCAGCAACTCCTCATTCCGCGAGCCGTCCCGGTCCTGATAGACCTCATTCTCTACCTGAACGGTGAGCGGGACAACCGTCACATCCACATCCCGCGTCCAGGCTGCAGGCAGATACGCGTCGCCGTCAGTGACTACTCGTACAGGTGCCACGACACCTCCTCAGGGCGCAGGGTCGCAGGTCGCAAGTCGCAGGTCGCAGGTCGCAAGTCGCAGGTCGCAGGTCGC
>JAGHZG010000376.1 GCA_017743275.1 Chloroflexota bacterium
AAGTGACATAGCCCAGGGGCGGGACGTCCCGGGCAACGAAGGCGACCTCCAGCGCCTCGTCCTCCCGCACCCGGACGGTGAACCGCTCCACTGTCGCATCCTGCAGCAGGGCATGGAGGGAGGCGATGCCGTCGGCCAGGTGTTCGGGAGTAGCGCCCGCCGTCCCCCGGCGGACGGAGAGAGTCAGGTGGCCCACATTCCCCTCCCGCCAGACGTGCATTCCCCGAACCGCCCGGTCGCCGTAGACGACGCCACCACCGGCCACAGCCATCGCGGCCATCTGCCGCATCGTCTCCTGGTCAAAGGTCAACTCCATTTCAGCCCCGACGGTGTGGCGAAGCACCTGGAAGGGGACAGGATGCCCGTCGGGCCCGACCAGCGCGTGTCCTTCGGGGTCGACGGGTGGGATGACGGCGGCGACAACCCGGTCGGTGCGGGGCGTGGAGGATGGGTTAAAGACGACCAGGGCGACCGTTCCCTCCCCCTGCGTATCTACCTGGGCGGCGATGGCTTCCAGCGCTGTCCAGGTAACCTCTTCTCCCATCTGTTCGCACCAGTCAAATCGGACCTTCATTTCCTGATGGACCTGGTCCACCGAACAGCCGCAGATGGAGTCGTGGGGGTGGTTTTCCAGGAGGTACTTCCAGGCCCGCCGGGCAAACGGGGCCAGATGGGGGGCGGCCAGAGCAGCGAACGGTTCGGCCCAGCGTTCCAGCAGGGTCTGGCAGGTGTGGTTGCGTTGTTTGATCCACATCCGGGTGGAGAGGACGCCGGGGAGCAGGTGGGCACGGGACGGATCACGCATCTCGCCGGTGCGGAGGGGGAGGGCCCGCAGGCCGTCCTCCCCCAGTTCGGCCCGCACCGCCGCAACGCAGGCAGGGAGGCTGGAATGGACGACCCGGTCGGGGAGGGCGCGATCGGCGGCCTCCAGGAGGCGCGGCAGGTCGGCACGGGGGAACATATGGTCGGTGCCCTGCATCAGGAGCAGGTGAGAGGTGGCGGCGTGCGGAGCCAGGCGGTCCCGTTCCCCTTTCACGGCGGCGATGAACCCGTCCTCGTCCGCCGGGAGATGGGCGGCGTTGCTGTAGGAGTCCCGCAGGTAGCAGACCAGGACCTCGGAGCCATCGGGGGCGGCCCAGCGGAACTCCAGCGGGGCATCGCCGACCCCGCGCCAGATGACGGCGGTCTCCATGCCGAACCCGCACAGGAGTTGGGGCAACTGGGAGATGTGCCCGAAGGTATCGGGGACGTAGCCGATGGCCATTTTGGCCCCCCAGGCGCGGGCGATGCGGTCGCCCAGGAGCAGGTTGCGCACCAGCGCCTCAGGACTCACCAGAAACTCGTCCGGGAGGACGAACCAGGGGCCGATAAAGAGCCGTCCCTCCTGAATGAGCCGCCGCAGGCGGCCCTCCAGGTCGGGGCGGACATCCACCACGTCCTCCAGGACCACCGTCTGCCCGTCCAGCAGGAAGAAACGGTAGGACGGGTCCCGCTCCATGAGGTCCACCAGTTCCGCCACCAGGTGGACCAGCCGGAAGCGGAACTGTTGGTACGTCCGGTACCACTCCCGGTCCCAGTGAGTGTGAGAGACGACGTGCAGGGTGTAGGGTCGGTTCTCAGCCATAAACTCCTCGGTATTCCGGTGGGAGAAGGGCCGCGATGCGGCGCATGATGATGTCGGTGTACTCGTCCAGTTTGGGGCCGCGCACCCGCCCGCTCTCCGGCAGGCGGAACGGCTCGCCGATGGTCACCGTCACGTCGGTCCGGCGCAGGCGGGGGAGGTTCTCCTTGACCTTTTCGGTCCCCGTCAGCCCCACAGGGACGATGGGGACGTCGGCGCGGGTGGCGATGTAGGCGGCGCCGGTCTTCCCCGGTTGGAGCGCGTAGACCCGGCGGGCACGGGTGCCCTCCGGGGCGAGGCCCAGCACTTCCCCTCGCTTCAGGACCTCAAACGCGCCGCGCAACGCCTCCCGGTCTATCTCACCTCGCCGGACCCAGATAGAGCCGGCCGCACTGAGGACGAGAAAGTAGAAGAGGTTGCGGCGATGCTTGGAGGCAGCGAACGCGCGCACGGTATGGGGGCAGATCATCATCAACAGCGGGGGGTCAAAGGCGGAGAGATGGTTGGTCGCCAGGATGTAGGGGCCGCTGGGCGGAAAATTCTCCCGCCCCGTCACCCGCACCCGGACCAGAAGGGGGAAGAGACAGCGGACCAGTTTTTTCAAGACAGCGTACATCGGCACCTCCGGAGGTGAGGATCACAAAAGCAGGACAACTGCGAGCAGTTGTCCTACAAAAGGCGTCACTCACCGTGTTTTCCCGTAGGCGATGACGGCGAAATCGGCGGGCACGCCCTTGTAGACGGTGAAGCGCATCCGGAAGGGGGCGGTGGCGCCGGGGGCCAGCCCGTCCCCCACGTCCACCGTCTGCTGGCGGAAGCCGGTGACCAGCCCGGCCTCGTCGTAGGCGGTGGCGACGACGACCACAGTGGCGGCAGTGCGCGCCGGGTCGGTGTTCCGTACCGCCCCCGAGACCTCAAACTGCGGGCCGTAGGGGGCTCCGGTCACCTCCTCCAGAGCCACCGGCACGTAGCGGGCCGCCAGTTCGCCCGCCACCTCGCCGCGCAGGGCCACGACCTGATGGCTGACGAAATTGGACGGCGGTGCGGTAAAGAGAAGGGAAAAGGGAGCACGCGTGGTCGGAGGCAGGATGTCCGCGGCTGCGAACACGTTCCCGCCGATGAGCGCGTTGCCGGACGCGTCAAAAAGGGTCACCCGGACCTGCACGTTGGTCAGCGTGTAGGGGGTGGTGTTGACCACTTCCCCCAGGCAGTGCAAACTGCCCACCGGGGTCTCGTAGAAGCCCACCCCGCGGATGCCGTAGGGCATCGGCGTCGGGGTGGGCAGGAGTTCGGTGGGGG
>JAGHZG010000002.1 GCA_017743275.1 Chloroflexota bacterium
GAGTGGGGGTTTGAGGCGGGCGGCTTCGCCGCCCGCCTCAAACCCCCAGGATTCCCTCCTCCCCGCGCCGCGCAGCGGCAGCGGGGAGGGGGGCAGGGGGGAAGGGAATCTGGCCGCAATGCCCAAAAGAGCCCCAAACACCTCGGGGAAAAATCAAGTTGCACATGGTGTCCTTCGTGTCCCTTGGGGTTTTTGCAAGAAGACCCTCCGGCAGGTAGAGCCCCTAAACAAAGAAGGGCCTGGGCGGCCCTTCTCTGTGTGGGATGGGAGCGAGATGGCCCAGGTTACGCCTGCCGGGCCATCTCCACCAGACGGGCAAATGTGGCGGCATCCCGTACGGCGATGTCGGCCAGCACCTTCCGGTCCAGCGCCACACCGGCCCGCTTGAGGCCGGCGATGAAACGGTTGTAGGAGAGACCGTGCTGGCGGGCGGCCGCGTTGATACGCAGAATCCACAACCGCCGCAGGTCCCGCCGCCGCTGCCGGCGGTCCCGGTAGGCGTACCACATCGCCTTCATCCACGCCTCGTTGGCCCGACGCCAGAGGCGGTGGCGGGTGCCGTAGTAGCCGCTGGTCTGGCGGATGATCTTCTTATGACGACGACGGGTTCGGAATCCTCCTTTGACTCTCACGGCCTCACTTCCCCTTTTCTCTCAGATACGGTGCCAGACGACCCACGCGCCGGCGCGTGGCCGGGGACTCCACGACCAGCATCTCGTCGTAGAGCCGTCGGGCCCGCGCGCTCTTCTTCCGGCGCAGGTGGGACTTCCCCAACTTGGTGCGCATCAGTTTCCCTTTGCCACCCTGACTGATGCGGAATCGTTTGGATGTGGACTTATGGGTTTTGATCTTCGGCACGCTTCACCTCGCTCTGTTGACCTCCCGCGGCTTTCTTTGGCTTCGGCGCCAGAATCATCAGCATCGTCTGCCCTTCCATATTCGGGGCCTGCTCCACCACAGCAATATCGGTCACCTCTTTCATCACTTCCTGCAGTTGTTCCAAAGCCAGTTCGGGATAGGTGATCTCCCGTCCCCGGAACCGGACCCGCACCTTGACTTTCATACCCTCTTCCAGCCAGCGACGGGCATCCCGCACTTTGATGGCCCGGTCGTGGTCGTCGGTTTTCGGACGCAGGCGGATTTCCTTCACCTCCACCACTTTCTGGGAGCGCCGCGCCTCCCGCTCCTTCTTGGTCTGCTCGTAGATGAACTTTCCGTAGTCTACGATGCGGACCACCGGCGGGTCGGCGCTCGGGGAAATCTCCACCAGGTCCAGATTTGCCTTGCGGGCCTGCTCCAGCGCCTCCTGGAGGGAGACAATCCCAATATGTTCCCGGTTCGGGCCAATCAACCGCACCTGCGGAGCCTGAATCTCGCGGTTGATCCGGTAGGCGTAGCGCAGGTCACGCTTGAACTTTTTGGGCGGTCTTCGTTTGATCTTGACCTCGCTTTCGTGGTTTCAGGATTCTGGCGTTTTGTGCAATGTGGCGCTTATCATAACACAAGATGCCAGAGGTGTCAAATCTCCTCCGGACGTGCTGGCTCCACATCCACGATGGTCCCCGGCGCCGGGCCGGACGGGGCGGAGGCGGGCGTCGGACCCGCTTTGGGGGGCTCAATCAACGGGGGCTCAATATCGGCGTGCATCGTCGTCTGCCCCCGCAGATAGGCCCCTTCGCTGACCAGGAGAGAGGTGACGGTCAGGTCGCCCCAGACCCGGCCTGTCTCCAGGACCTCCACCCGGTTGCCGCTGATGTTCCCCTTCACGGCCCCGGAGATGGAGATGTTGTTGGCCCGAATGTCGGCGATCACTTTGGCCGATTCGCCAATGACCAGGTTGCCGGTGGTCTCAATGGTCCCCTCAAAAATGCCGTCGATCCGGATGCCCCCTTCGGAGATAAGATTCCCCCGGAAGTGGGCATTGGGACCGATGACGGTCTCAATACGGGCGGCGGGGGCCGCCGGGGCCGCCGGCGCTGCCACCGGGGGCTGGGGCCTTCTTTCTGCTTTCTTTTCCTCTCTTCCGAACACGTTGACCTCCTTATTGGGATAGATATGGGATTCAGTTGTGATTTCCGTGCAGGTGAAACGGCACATGGGTGACCATCACCTCCCGCCGGAACAGGAAAGCCAGATGGATGAGAAAGGCCGTCTGGTTGTGCAGGAGATGGTGCCACCACTTCGCCGGGACAAACTGCGGCAGGACAATGGTTACCACCTGGTCTCGCCGCCGCCGGTCGTCTATCCGGTCCACGTACTCCACCAGCGGCCCGATGATGGACCGATACGGCGAGGGGAGCACCACCAGCGGGATGCCATCCCCCCACTCTTCCCACTTGCGCCGAATCTTCGGCGTCTCATTGGGGTCCGTCTCCACGTACACCGCCGTCACGTCGTCGGAGAGGGAGCGGGCATAGTTGAGAGCCGCAATGACGGCCCGGTGTACCCCGGCGATGGGGACAATCACCCGATGCCGCCGGACGGGGGGCGGGCTCCCGAAGGCCTCCAGGGAGAGTTGGGCCGCCACGTCCTGATAGTGGCGGTGGACTGCCAGGAAGAACCCGATGAAAATAGGAATCCACACGATGACGATCCAGGCGCCGTATGCAAACTTAGTGATGATGAAGATGAGGAGAACGCCTGCTGTTACTGTGGCCCCGAAACCGCTGATGAGCGCTTTCAGCCGCCAGTAGGGCCCTCGCCGTCGCCACCGATGCGCAACCATTCCTGACTGAGAAAGGGTGAACGTTAGGAAAACCCCAACGGCATAAAGGGGAATCAGGCGTGTTGTCTTCCCGTCAAAGACAACCAGAAGTATGGAGGCCGCCAACGCCAGGGCCAGAATCCCGTTGGAGAAGACCAACCGATCCCCCAACAGGGCAAACTGGTTGGGCATATACCGGTCCCGCGCCAAAAAATAGGAGAGGCGCGGAAAGTCGGCGAAGGCCGTGTTGGCGGCCAGAACCAGGATGAGCATTGTCGCCGCCTGGAACAGGAAATATAGAGGCGTCCCACTGCCGAAGGCCACCCGCCCCAGTTGGGAGATGACCGTCTCATGGGTCCTCTCGTCCGGGACGATGCCGAACTGGTGGCTCAGAAAAGTGATGCCCAGGAACATCATGATGAGAAGAGAAGCCATTGCGATCAGCGTCTGGCCCGCGTTTTTGGACTCCGGGGGCTTGAAGACGGGCACTCCGTCGGCAATGGCCTCCACGCCGGTGAGCGCGGCGCAGCCGCTGGAGAAAGCCCGCAGGATGATGAAGAGGGTCAGCGGGTGGGCCGCCGGGTAGTCTATCCGGGGCGGCGCAGCCGGGGGCATCCCTGCCGCCACCCACCGATACAGCCCGACGCCCAGCATCCCCAGCGTCATCGTGACGAAAAAGTAGGTGGGAATGGAAAAAATCGTCCCCGATTCCCGCACTCCTCGCAGGTTCAGGATGGTGATGACGGCGATCAGAAAAAGACCGATGAGCACCCGATAAGGATAGAGGGCATGGAACGCGGAGGTGATCGCCGCCACGCCCGCACTGATTCAGGATGTAGTCAGTGAGGATGGCGGCCGCCGCCACCAACCCCGGCATCTGTCCCAGATTGTCATGGGCAACGATGTAGGCCACGCCGCCGCCGGGGTAGGCGTGGATGGTCTGGTAGTAGGAAAACGCAACGATCGCCAGAAGGGCGGCGATGCCCAGCGCAATGGGCCAGGCCAGCCCCACCACTCCGCTCCCGGCCAGGATGAGCACCAGCAGAATCTCCTCGGTGGCGTAGGCCGTGGAGGAGAGAGCGTCTGAGGCGAAGACCGCCAGCCCCTTGACTTTGGTCAGCCGCTCGTGTTTCAGTTGTGCCGTCGCCAGGGGGCTGCCGATGAGCAGCCGCCGCAGGCTGAATCCCGAAAGTCCGCTCCACATATGGCTTCGTTGGCTCCATTGGTATAGATTTTAGCACAGAACGGTATCTCTGCAAGGTTGCCCGGGTGTCTCCCAGGGCTTATCAGCGCTCTAATATTTTTCGTTCGTAGTCAGGCACGGAGCGCCAGCGGAGTGCCGTTCCGAGCCTTTTGGACGCCACTCCGCTTCGCTTCGTGGCTTACTACGAGCATCTTCGTTAGAGCATTGATAGGCCCTGGGTGTCTCCAGAAATTGTCGGCCCTCTCCCCCTCAACTTTGGCCTTTTTGTCCATGGCCTTCTGCATAGGCCCCTGGCCGTCTCCGCAGCCCCCAAAAAGGAGAAGATAATTTTTAGTTGCGGCGGCTTCGCCGCCGCAACTAAAAATTATTCTTTTTATTCTTTTGCCTCGCCGGAGGCAGGTTTTGGAGATTTTCTCGCCCCACCCGGAAAAGGCCAAACTTCAGGAGGAATTGAGGTTGCCAGGGCGGGTGATGAGTACTTGCGCCCTCACCAGATTCCGGTACAATTAGAGACGACGGACGACAGACGACGCCCGCTGTTTATGGAGGGAACATGTCTTCTAACGGTTTCCGCATCCCATCGCACCCCATCCTGCCTGTGGAGCCCCGCCCCGCGTTCTCCTTTTTCTGGCAGGGCCAGGAGATGACCGCGCTGGAGGGCGAGACCATCGCCTCCGCCCTCTTCGCCAACGGCGTCCGCATTTTCGGTCACCACCATAAAGACGGCGCCCCCCAGGGCATTTTCTGCGCCAATGGGCAGTGCGCGCAATGTGCCGTCGTCGCCGACGGACTCCCCGTCAAATCCTGCATGGCGCTGGTCCGCCCCGGGATGCGGGTGGAGCCGCTGGACGGCAAACCCGTCCTCCCCGACGTCCACGGCGTCCCTCAGATGCGGCCCATAGAGACGGTGGAGGTGGAGTGCCTCATCATCGGCGGCGGGCCGGCGGGCCTCTCCGCCGCCATAGAACTGGGCAAGGCCGGGGTCCGCACCCTTATCGTGGACGACAAGCATCGGCTGGGCGGCAAACTGGTCCTCCAGACCCACAAGTTCTTCGGGTCGGTGGATGCCTGCTACGCCGGGACACGCGGCATAGACATCGCCACCAAACTGGAAGAGGAGGTCCGCCAGTACGAGAACGTCCAGGTCTGGCTGAACTCCACCGCGCTGGCCGTCTTCTCCGACCGGAAGGTGGGGGTCCTGCGGGACGGCAACCGCTACGTCCTGGTCCAGCCCCACGTCCTGCTGGTCGCCACGGGCGCGCGGGAGAAGTCCCTGGTCTTCCGGGGGAATACCCTGCCCGGCGTCTACGGCGCGGGTGCGTTCCAGACGCTGGTGAACCGGGACCTGGTGCGCGCGGCCCGGCGGCTCTTTGTCGTGGGCGGGGGGAACGTGGGCCTCATCGCCGCCTACCACGCCCTCCAGGCTGGCATCCAGGTCGTCGGCCTCTGCGAAGCCCTCCCCGAGTGCGGCGGCTACAAGGTCCACAAGGACAAACTGGTCCGTATGGGCGTTCCCATCTACACCTCCCACACCATTCTCAGCGCCAACGGGGAGACAGAGGTAGAGTCGGTCACCATCGCGCAGATTGACGAGCGCTGGCAACCTATCCCCGGCACGGAGAAGACCTTCGCCTGCGATACGGTCCTCATCGCGGTGGGGCTGGACCCGGTGGACGAGTTCTACCACAAGGCGAGGGAATTTGGCCTGCCCGTCTACGCGGCGGGGGACGCGGAGGAGATTGCCGAGGCGTCGGCGGCGATGTTCACGGGCCGCATCCGGGGGCTGGAGATCGCCCGCGCCCTGGGCCGGGACGTGGGGGAAGTGCCGCCGGAGTGGCATCGCACTGCCGAAGTCCTCAAATCCCGCCCCGGCGCGGTGGTCCGGGAGGACATCCCGGAGAAAGAAGAGGGGGTCTTTCCGGTCCTCCACTGCGCCCAGGAGATTCCCTGCAACCCCTGCACGTCCGTCTGCCCGCAGAAGTGCATTGTCATTGAAGGGGAAGACATTCGGGGACTGCCGGAGTACGTGGGCGACGGGTGCATCGGCTGCGAGCAGTGCGTCGCCATCTGCCCTGGGCTGGCGGTCACGCTGGTGGACTACCGGAAGGACCCGGAGTATCCGACAGTGACCATTCCCTACGAGTTCCCGCCGGAAACGATTCATCAAGGGGACGTAGTGACGGTGATGGATACGGAGGGGAACGTGCTGGGGAACGTGGAGGTGGTGAGCATTCGGGCGCCGAAGTTCGCCGACCGGGCGCTCCTGGTGCGGGTGCGGGCGCCGCGGGAGATTGCCCGCCGCATTGCGGGCATCCGCGTCCAGGAGCCGGCGGTGGCGGAGCCGGAGACCCGGTACGTCTCCCGGATGCTGGAGGACGAGATTGTCTGCCGGTGCGAGCGGGTGACGGTGGGGGAGATTCGGGCCCTCATCCGGGCCGGCCTGCGGGACATGAACCACATCAAGGGGATCACGCGCGCCGGCATGGGCGCCTGCGGCGGCAAGACCTGCACCAACCTGATCCTGCGCATCTTCCGGGAGGAGGGGGTCCCGCTATCGGAGGTGACGGAAAGCGTGCGCCGTCCCCTCTTTGTGGAGGTCCCGCTGGGGGTCTTTGCGGGGGCCGCGGGCGAGGAAGTGGCCGAGGAGGCCCCACCGACCCGCAAGGACGTGCATCGGTGGGGGATGTAGCAGGGAGCAGGGCCGCACGTCGCAGGGAACAGGTTGCAGAAACAAAAGCCCGACGCTGCAGCGTCGGGCCGGAAATTCTGCCCGCAGGATTCAGCTCTGATGGCCTTCGACCCGAGGAGGCTCGGCTGAATCCGCCTGATGGTTACCATCGGGCGGGAAAAAGAAGGGGTTCTGCGTTGCAGAACCCCTTTGTGTTTACCGCGATGGTTGCTTTGTCGCTGTTGAGCCTCACCCCTCCCCCAGCGGCTTCGCCGCCCGCCGCAGGCGACGGGGATGGGGTGAGGAAGCCGGAATAGTTACGTTACTTTTTCATTTTGGAGTGAGCGTACAGAACGGCCCCCCAGATGCCCAGGAAGAGCCCCAGGACCGAAGCAATGTACGACATGAAATTCAAGAAGAAAGTAGACGGGATGACGTGGAGTACCATCAGGAACGGGAAAATCCATCCCGCCATCATCAGGACAATGCCCAACGCCATAAGTTTCCAGGGAGAGGAGATGTTCATTGGTACAACCAGCATGCGGTCTGATGCTGAGGGCCGACCTCAAATTCGGGCGGCTCCTGAATCTCGCACAGGCCCGCGATCATCCGCTCACAACGCGGGTGGAACCGGCATCCGGGCGGCGGGTGGATCAGACTGGGAGGCTCTCCGGGCGGCACCTTCCGGAAGCGCCGCGCGTTCTCCGCGTCGGGTTCCGGAATGGCCGCCAGCAGTGCCCAGGTGTACGGATGCCGGGGGTTATAAATCAGGTCGTCCACCGGCCCCTTCTCCACAATCTTGCCCGCATACATCACAAAGATGCGCTCGGAGAAGTAGCGGACGGTGGAGAGGTCGTGGGTGATGTACATCACCGAGAGCCGGTGGCGTTCCTGCAACTCCCGCAGGAGGGTCAGAATTTCCACCCGCACCGAAGCGTCCAGCATGGAGACCGGCTCATCCGCCACCAGCAACTGCGGGTCCATCAGGATGGCCCGCGCAATGACCACCCGCTGCTGCTGTCCCCCGCTCAACTGGTGGGGGAACTTGCTGAGGAAGTCCTCCACGGGGGTCATCTTGACCTCTTCCAGTGCTTTGCGGACGCGCTCCACTCGCTGGCGGCGGTCCCGCATCCGGGCCACAATGAGGGGCTCTTCCAGCAACGTCTGCGTGCTCATGAAGGGCGGCAACGCGCCGTACGGGTCCTGCTGGACGTAGCCCACCCGGTTTCGGTACCAGCATAACTCCTTCCGGCTGAAGTGGGAAATGTCCCGTCCGTCAAACAGGATGCGGCCCTCCCTGGGCCGATGGAGGCCCAAAACGGTGCGCATCAGGCTGGACTTTCCACAGCCGCTTTCTCCAACGATGGCGATGGCCTCCCCCCGACGAAGGTCAAAGTTCACACCGTCCACCGCGCGCACGTAGCCGGCGACGCCCAAACCAAACCGGCGCAACTCAAACCAAACCCGCACGTTCTGGACGGAGAGGAGAACGTCTTCGGGCACTCCAGGTACAGGTTCTGGAATCGGGCAGAAATCGTTCATTATTCTTCACCTGGGCGCAAAGATATGTGCAGTCATCAGGTCTCATAGAGCCAGCATTTGACCAGGTGGCCGTCCACCGAGAAGGTGGGCGGCTCCTCCGCGCAGCGATCAAAGCGGGAGGGGCATCGGTCGGCAAACCGGCAGCCTGCAGGCGGGTTCAGCAAACTCGGCGGCCGACCAGGGATGAATTCCAGGGTCTGTTTCTCATACAGGCGCGGCACGGCCGCCAACAGTTTCCGGGAATACGGATGGAGCGGTTGCCGGAAAAAGGTGTCCGCTTTGGAGACCTCTACAATCTGCCCGGCGTACATCACGGCCGCGTGCTCCACCAGGTCCGAAGAGGTCGCGATGTCGTGAGTGATCAGCATATAACTGATAGGCATCTCCTGCTTGATCTGCTTGAGGGTGTTCATAATGCTGGCCTGGGTCAGCACGTCCAGCGCAGAGGTGGGCTCATCCAGGATGATCAGACTGGGCATGGTGATGAGGGCCATCGCGATGGCCACGCGCTGACGCATCCCCCCACTGAGTTCAAAGGGATACCGCTGGAGGAACCCCTCCGGGACGCCCACGTAATCAAACATCTTGCGGGCCATTTCCCAGGCCTCTTCCTTGCTTACCCCCAGATGGAGAATGGCGGGCTCGGCGACCTGGTCCCCTACCCGAAGGACCGGATTCAGGGCGTTCATCGCGGCCTGGGGGACCATAGAAATCCCCACCCAGCGGACTTCTCGGGCGAAGTTTTCCTCATCCAACTCCATCACATCCCGACCGTCCAGATAGACTTTCCCGGTGTACCGGTATACGTTGCGCGGCAGCAGACGAAGGATGGCACGTGCCAGCGAACTTTTGCCACACCCCGACTCCCCCAATATGACGATGGCCTGATTGTGGGGGACCGAGAGGCTCACTTTATCCACTGCCTGCACCACCCCTTTGGTGGTCACAAAATACAGGATCAGGTCTTCCACTCGCAGAACCGGTTCTCCCTCGTGCATCGCTACATCTCCCGCAGGCGTGGATTGAAGATTCGGTCCAGCGAAAAGCCCAGCATAGCAAATCCCAGACCGGTAGCCATCAGGAGCGCCGCCGGCTCCAGGACCCAGTAGTAGAGCGCTTTATACGGCGCGCCGTGGGCCACAGCGTCCTGAATCACCTTCCCCCAGGTGGGCAGTTGCGGGTCCCCCAGCCCCAGCACCGCCAGGGAGGCCTCCAGGAAGACATAGGAGGGGATCATGGTGACCAGGTTGGGGATCAGCATCGGCACGATCCGAGGGATCAGATATCGGAAGATGATGCGCCAGTCGCTGGCGCCGTAGGCCTGCGCCGCTTCCACATAGGGGGACTCCCGAACCTGCATAAAGACGGCCCGATAGGTTTTGATTCCACTCCCGAAGATACTCAACAAGATGGTGACTCCCAGGATGACCCAGATGCTGCGGGAGTAGAAGGTCCCCACCATAATCAGGATGGGGAGCAGGGGGAGCATCATCACTACTTCGGTGATGCGCTGGATCAGGTTATCCACCACCCCGCTGAACCAGACACCGATGGCCGCGATGATCATCGTGGTGATGGTGGTGCCTGCGGCAGCCAACAGGCCGAAGGAGAGGGCAACAGGAGCACCCCAAAGCAGGGCAATCCTCAGGTCGCGCCGCAGATGGTCGGTGCCCGCGATGCCGTAGACCTTGCCGTAGACCACCACTTCGGCATCTATCTGGGTCTCCGGGTCAAAGGCGGTGGCCTGAATTTTGACCTGATACGTTCCCTTCAGTGGGCGCGGGTTCTCCGGGGGATTGGGGGCCACAAAGAGCCCAACCTCTACGGGCACATCTCCGATCTGGCGCCGGATGCGCCGGATCAGTTTGTCGTCCTGATTGAAGCGAAAACTGCTAGAACCGGACCGTAAGGCCAGATCTGCAATCGCAATTTCCCGCCCATCCGGGGTATACCACGTGATGGAAGCGAAGGGCGACCGCTCCTGGAAAGCGGTCTCAAAGAAAATGTTGATCTCCCGCGGGAAGTCGTCCGCCCGGTAGTCAAAAGTATAGAGGAGAGTGATGGTCTTTCCATCGCCCAATGGCGACTCCTGGCGCTCCGCAGCCCCTTTCCGGGAATCCAGCGCGATGGTCTCCGGCAGTTTTTGGGACCGGAAGTAGTTGATCCACGCCGGGGGAACGGTTCGGGGCAGGTTGCGCCATGTCCCTTCGCCCCCGCGCCAGAGGGTGATCGCTTCCCGATAAGGGATAGTGATGACCGCATAGATAGAGACCAGGACCAGTAAGAAAACGATGAACAACCCTGCGATCGCCGATGGGTATCGCCGGATTTCCCGAAGAGCATCTTTGATCGTCTGCATACCCCTTACCTCGTCACGCGCTGACCCGGACCCGGGGGTCCAGGATGGCGTAGATGATGTCCAGCAAGAAGACGGTGATGGCCAGAAGATAGGCGAAAATCACGGTGGAGCCCACGATCACCGGCACATCAAACAGACCGACGGCCTGATAAAGGGTCCGCCCCAATCCCGGCCAGTTGAAGACCGTCTCAAAGATGGGAGCACCTGTCCACAAACCGATGACCGTCAGCAGGAAGTTGGTCACAATAGTAGGAAGCGTGGGCCGCAGGATGTAGCGCCGCTCAATCGTCCGCCCGCTCAGCCCCTTCGCCTTTGCCAGTTCCACGTAGTCCTCACTGGAGTAGATCAGGAAGAAAGTGCGCCAACTGTAGACGCTGAGGAAGATGGCACTGAGGGTCAGGGCCATGATGGGGAGGATCATGTGTTTGGCCACGCTCAGGGCGTAGAGGAGCGGCGTCTGCGGGGGCGGAGCATCCACCAGGTCGCCGAAGGGGAGAATCCGCAGCCAGCCCGCGAAAATCAGGATCAGGAAGAGGCCGTAAAACCACCCCGGAGCCGAGGAGGTGGGCGAAAGGACCACAAATAGCCGATCCCAGAGACTCCCGTATTGGCGGGAGAGCATCAGGGCAATGAAGAGGCTCAGGAAGAACAGGAACAGGTTCTCTGTCCCGAACAACAGAAGGGTTGCCGGTAACCGTTCCAGCAGAATCAACCTGACCTGCCGGGACCCGGAGTTGCTGTTCATTAATTGAGCAAATCCCAGGCGCAGGGTGAGGGCGTTCTCCAGAAAGCGGAAACTCCGGATCAGGAAAGGTTGATCCAGTCCCAGCCGCTTCTCCTCCAGGCGGACTCTTTCCTCAATCAGTTGCCGCTTCGCATCGGCGCTCAGGCTTCGGTAGGCCGGGTCGTTTATCACCTGAATTGCGATGTTCTCCCGGATTTCCCCTTTGCGAATCTGATCCACATAGCCGCCCATATTGGCGATCATAACGGTCAAATAGACCCCGATGACCACGGTAATAAAAATAGTGACTCCCCGCACCAGGGTGTACCGGAGAAGGCGGGCGAATGTGCTCTGCAGAAAGGATACGCTCCGTACTCTTTTTCGCGGTATTGCCAATGCCTGCTCAGACATCCTGTTTCCCTCTCTTGCAGGCAGGACAACTGCTCGCAGTTGCCCTGCAGTTTAAAGAAAAGCCCGACGGGGACGCAGGGCTGTCCCTGGATGGCCCCGTCGGGCTTGCTTCCCGATGCGGTCAGCCCCAGGTCAAACTACGGCGCGACCACAACGAACTCCAGGGTGCCATAGGCCGGGATGCTGACCACCTTGGAGGCCACCGCCACCTCCAGTTTCGCCGCACCCGCGGGGAACTTGGAGGTGACATCGCCGGAGAGGACCACCTGATACTGGCCCTCCGCGACCATCGCGGCATCGCCCTTGGCCAGGAGGTTGCCCTGGCTGTCAAAGATCAGGTAGACGACACTGGCGATCTCGTCCGACGGGTACGGTTCCTCTTCAAAGGTGACGTACACGTCGTACTTGGCCTCCTGACCCTTGGTTACCTGGCTGGGGCCCTCCAACTCCACGACTGCCACCTTCGGCACGCCGAAGCCGGCCCACTTCTCCGCCGGGTCGGGGTAGGCTTCGTTGCGCTTCAGCAGCACCGTCCTGGCCGTGGGGTCCACCAGAGCCAGGTAGAAGGGCCCGGTGTTGACCCAGAAGTGCTTGTACTGGTCGTACCACTTGGCCAGGTTGGCGTAGCGGGCCGCCGCCTCATCGGCGCTCACGAACTGACCCAGGGTGGGCGCGTAGGGGATGAACTTCTCCGCCGCCGCCTGATCCAGGTACTTCTTGAGAATGTCCAGGCTCGGCCCGGCGACGTAGGACATGTACTCCACCTCCAGGGCAGTCGCTTTGGCGCTGGTGAAGGCCAGTTCCTTATTGGCCTCCGCCAGGTAGCCCAGCGCCACGCTGTGCCAGGGCGCCTGGCCCTGGTCGTAGTACGGCCACCAGCACACCGCATTGGTGACGTTGTTCTCGGCATCCAGGTAGAACAGGTCTTCGTAGGTCTCAATCACCAGCGGGTCCGTGGACACGATACGGACGCCCTTGAAGTGGGCCAGGAAGCTGTCCAGGATCGATTTCGCAGCCTCGTCAAAGATGGGGCTCTCCTCCTTGCCGCGGTCAAAGGTCATGATCATCGTCATGAGGAAGTCCCCCAGGCTCAGCGGGCTGCCGTCGTGCCACCTGACCTTCTGGAAGAGGTCGGCCGGGTAATACACCGTCACCTTGACGTTGGCGGTGGTCCCTTCGGGGAACTTCTCGCCCACAGTGATGAAGCGCTGGTTGGCCGCATCCCAGTCTGCCCAGGCGTCCTCAGGCACCTTGATTTCCGGAGCGAACTGGAGGCTGACCCAGTCCAGCGTCTTCCCCACGGGCAGGCCCTCCTTCACCACCACCTCGGCCTTCTCAATGCGGTTGGGCAGGAGCAGGCCGGTATAGGGGTCGGAGACGACGGCGTATTCGCCGAGGCCCCGCTGGACATCCACGTCGTAGACCCAGTTGGAGCCGCCGATGGGGTTCCAGGGCTCAATCAGCACATCCGGCTGGCCCCAGCGGACCCGACCGCCCACCTGGTCCTTCCAGCGCATTGTCATCGCCCACAACTGGGAGCCCTCCACACCGCCCGCCAGGTCGGCCGCCACCTCCAACTTCGCCAGCCGCGGCGTGAAGGAGAACTGGTCCACCAGCCAGACCCGCACCGAGTCCTGCATGGCCAGTTCCAGCGCCTTCCGGAAAAGCTCATCCCGCTCCGCCAGGGACTTAAAGTCGCGATTGGCCAGCCGCTCCGCGATGTTGAAGAACTCCTCGGTGGGGGTGTAGGCCTGCCAGAGGGGTGAGCCCATACCCAGTTTGGTGTAGAAGTAAGCGAAGTTGTCCCCCGCATCCCGCTCTACAGCAGTGGTGATCCAGCCACCGGTATAGAGGTGCCACAGGCCCTCCGCCGGGTCGGAGCGGATCCAGATGGGGGCAGCCTCCGTCCGGGTCTTGTACTGGCGGTCCACGACGAAGCCCATCTCCTCCAATTGGTTGGAGACGTAGTCGCCGATGATTTTCCGCTCATCTTCCACCCGGATGACGAACACCAGGGTAATGGTCTTCCCCTTGTAGGCCCACTTCCCGTCGGGCCCCAGTTCAGCGCCCAGTTCAATCATCCGCTGGGAGATGACCTCCTTGGCCCGGTCCAGGTTGTAGGCGTACTTGGCCTCCAGGGCCCGCACGACGTCAATGTACCGGGCGTAGTCCGGGAAAGCGGAGACTATGGGCAGAAGTTTGGTCGCCCCCAGGCCGCCGAAGATTTCCTGGACGATGTAGTTGCGGTCCACCGCCCAGTTCATGGCCTCCCGGATCTGGGGGTCGCCGAAGGGGTTGAGGCGCCCATCCTTGAACTCCAGGACCGGGTTGAAGGTGATTTCGTTATAGGACCCAAAGGCCATAGAGTAGGTCAGGTCCGGGTTGGCCTTCACCCTGGCGAAGTTCTCCGGGCCGCCGATCCCGTGGCCGTAGATGTCAATGTCTCCACCCTCCAGCCGGGGCAGCGCGTTCTCGTCACCGCCAATGCCCATAAAGACAACCTCATCCAGCCAGGCGCCGAAGCGGGGGACCGGCGTGGGCGTCGGCGGCACCGGGGTCGGCGCCTCTGTCGGCTTGGGCGGCGGGGTCGTGGGCGTCGCGGCCGGCCGGCAGGCCGTCATCAGCAGCCCCACGACCAGCAGCAACGTCAGGGCTAACAGTCCGCGTTTCATGGTTTCTCCTCCTGAGTTGGTAGATTGGGAACTGGTAAATTGATATTCAGGCAGCCGAACGCACTTTACTCCTCCTCCCAGGCATCACCTCCTTTCGCAAAGAGAGAGATGGATACACTCCATGAAATAATACGGTTTGTGGGCCGAAAAGGTTCAAATCGCGTATCGCGTATCGCGTATCGCATATCGCTTATCGCGTATCGCGTATCGCATATCGCTTATCGCGTATCGCGTATCGCCGATCGCTTATCGCGTATCGCGTATCGCGTATCGCGTATCGCTTATCGTCTGTGGTCTGTCGTCCGTCGTCGGTGGTCTGTGGTCTGTTGTCCGTCGTCAGTGGTCGGACCATGTATGTCCCCTCCCGGCGGAAGCCGCGCGCCCGGTAGTAGGGGCGGGTGCCCACGGCGGCGATGACGGCCAGACGTCGGTAACCGGCCCGGCGGGCCATCTCCGCCGCCGTCTCCAGGAGACGGGTGCCCAGCCCGCCGTGCTGGGCCCGCCCGTCCCGCCGATGCCCCAATTCTACAACAGGTCCGTAGATATGCAACTCCCGCACCACCGCACTCCCCCGCAGTTCCTCCATCTCCGGCTCCACCTGGGGGAAGGAGAGGCGCAGGAAGCCCGCCAGATACCCGTCCGGGGTCTCGCCCGCCAGGAAGTGCTCCACGGTGGCGTCGGTCTCGTAGGTGGTGACGGTGACCGTCAGGGCGGCCGGGTCCACCGGCCGGCCGCGCACTTCCCGACAGCGGATGCACCGGCAGCGCAGGCCCTGGCGCGCCATGGCCTCCCGCACCACTTCCCGCAGGTTGGATCGGGTCACCCCGGCCACGATGTCCGGCGCGGGGATGTCCCGCATCAGGCGGTTGAGCCGGACGTAGGGGGGGATGAGCGCTTTGCAGGCCACCAGCAACCGGACCAGCGTCTCCTCGTCGTAGGGCTGGTACTTCCCCTCCCGCCAGAGGTCGTAGAGGCCGGTCCCTTCCAGGAGCAGGCAGGGGTAGATTTTCAGTTCGTCGGGCCGGAGGGCCGGGTCGTCCCAGAGCCGCCGGAAGTCCTCCAGGTCCCGCTCCGGCGTGGAGCCGTAGAGGTTGGGCATCCAGTGCAGGACAATTTTGAAGCCCGCCAGGCGCAATCGCCGGACGGCGGCGCGGGTCTCGGCGACGGTGTGACCGCGCCGGTTGAGAGCCAGGATTTCGTCGTCCAGGCTCTGGACGCCCAGTTGGACCTTCGTCACTCCCAGGTAGCGCAACCAGCGGACCTCCCCGGGGGTGATGCAGTCGGGCCGGGTCTCCACCACCAGCCCGACGTTGCGGTGGGGCGCGGTCTCGTTGAGAGTCTGGGCCTCCGGGAGGGTGGACGACTCCCGTTCGTTCAGCGCGTCCAGGCAGCGGCGGACGAACCACTCCTGATA
>JAGHZG010000377.1 GCA_017743275.1 Chloroflexota bacterium
GCCGCACTCAGCCCACGATATGTGCGCTCAAATTCGGCAATCGCGTCCTGGGTACGAGCCTCCACCAGATTGAGAACCCACCAGGAACGATGTTGTTCCAGGTGGGGGGCCAGGGTCCGGAAATCCCTCTCGTCCAGAATCTCTAAGAGCGTCTGTGCGAGAACGCCCAGAGCCTCTATGGCGGAGCGAGCGCCCAGGCCCAGGCGAACCCACTCCCGAATCTGGCGAGATCCTTCTTCCGCCTGAAGCACACCGGCAATGTCCTGAAAGAGCATTTCCACCACACGCCGGCTAACTTCCGGCAACTGGCGAAGGGAGGCCATGCGCCCCGTATTGTGGAGGACATTTCGGCGCAGAGATTCCTCCACCCGTGCCTGCAGCAGCGATTTCCGATCCTCCAAAATCGGCAGAAGGTCTAAACGGTCCATCCCTTGTCTCCCATCCCTTCCAAATTTTTACTCGGGGCGTAAATACCCCCAGTGCAATTGCGAGCCGCCGAAGGCGGCGAAGCGATCGCAAGTTCCAGAGAATAACAAGAACATTCGTGAGGCCCGCAAGGGAGTTGCTTCGGTGGCTAACCGCCGCCTCGCAATGACGACAGGCAGGTAACTACCCAGGAAGCCTGTGGGTAAGCACCATAAAAGACACTGGCGAAGGCGCGCCTCTGTAGCGCAGGCCGCCAGGCCTGCATGCAGGCTGACAGCCTGCGCTACGTTGTCTAAAAACTGAAGATTAGATTGGCCGCTTGACCAGAATGGCCCCGTAGAACTCCAGACCCACTCCCTCCCGGTCGGCCTCCGTGATCTGGTCCTGAAGCCCCAGCCACTCCGCCAGGGGCCGGAATCCCGGCTCGTCCGCCTCCCAGGGCTTCATTAACTCCATAGACTTTTCCAGGGTCAGGAAACAGTACGGACTTCCCATCCGCTCAAACATGTCCAAAAATTGCTGCATCTGGGGGGTCATGAGATGGGGATCCTTGGTCTCAAACGTAGCGAACATCTTACTCCCGGGAGCCGCCCAATCGTAGAGCGCTCGGGCGATCCGTTGGATATCCTCATCAGTCAGAAAACAGGTTACGGCGTTAAAGCCAATCGCGACTTTCCGGTTATCTCCGAAGAGTTCCGGGATCACCGGAGAACGCAAGAGAGAGTCAATATCCCGAATGTCTGCCTCAATATACCGGACCCGGGGATTCCCTTCCAGCAACTGGGTGCCATAGGCCACGACGACGGGATCGTTATCCACATAAATCACCCGGGCGTGGGGCACCGTTTCGTGGATGTGCTCCACAGTAGGCAGTCCGGAGGCAAGGTCCAGGAAACAGTCAAATCCTTCCTCGCTCAGCCGGAGCACCGCCTCGTGGAGAAACATCCGCAACATGCGGACCCACTTGCGGGTGGAGGGGACCAGGCTGATCATATATTCGGCAGCCTGTCGGTCCGCCTCAAAGTTGTGTGTGCCACCCAGGACGTAGTCGTAGACCCGTCCGGCGTTGGGGATGGTGGGATCCATTGCGACGATACGGCGTTCCATGGCTTTCCTCCTGATTGGGATTGGGTATAGGACTTCTGCGCCAACAGGCGCCTGTCCGCGTAACTACCTACCAGGGGCCCCCTGGACAAGCACCCATACGCATCAAGCTCTTCCGCCCGACGCTAAAGCGTCGGGCTGATGTTGCAAAGCCCCTTCGGGGCTCAAAACAGCCCGCAGGGCTTCGCTGAATCAGCCCGACGGTTTACCGTCGGGCTGAAATGGATTCCATTGGGCAACCGCAAGGGGGCAACCGCAAGGGTTGCCCCTACAGGCCCCCAAACGCCGGGCGGCGCACCCCTATGGGTGCGCCGCCCGTTTTTGCGCCTACGGCCAGGTGACCGTCACCTTTGCCGTTGCGGGCTATGGCCTGGAGTAGTTCCGGGTGACCAGCGGCAGGAACAGCCGATAGGGGTTAATAAAGGTCCGCGCCGTAGCCTCCCGGCTCTGGGCGCTGACCCTGCCGTTGACGGAGACGGTGTTCTCCGCCCAGCCCCGGCCGGTCTGAGCCCGCACCCGGAAGGTGATGGTCACCGTCTCGCCGCCGTTCACCCAATCGGTCCAGCGCATCTCGCGGGCGATGAGATCCAGGAAGGCCGAGCCCTTGGTGGCCGTCTGGGAGCCGGGCACGAATTCCACCATCGCCGGCAGCGGGTCCACCACGCTTACGTACTCCCGGTCGCTGCCCAGGTTGCGCACGGTGATGGTGTAGGTGAAGACATCGCCCGCATTGGCCCACTCTGTACTGGCCGTCTTGGTAGTGGTGAGCAGTATTGTGGGTGGCGGGATGATCTTTACAGTGACCGGGATCTCCAGCGCGGTGGGAGCCGCAGCCGGACCCAGGTAGAGCAGGCCCTCCCAGGTGGTGCCGGGAGCCGCCGTCTTGGTGAAGGTGACGGTGAAGGTGACGGGCGTGTTCGCGTTGATGGTTCCGGTGGGCACCCCACTCACCACCAGGTCCGTCCCCTGGATGACCCGCAGGATCAGGTTGAAGGTGCCGGGCGTGCCGGACCAGTTGTCCACGCAGACCTGGTAGGTCCCGTCCGGCGGCCGCTTCACCCGCACCTGCTCCCAGGCCGTGGGCGTGGTGGAAGAAGCGCTGACCGGGCCAAAGAGGTAAAGATCAATGTCGGCGATGTTGGTGCTCCAGGCGGTGGCCTCTATCAGCCCACCGTTGGCCACGGAGAAAGAGTAAGACCAGTCGCACACACCTGGGCCGGGAGGCAGATTCACATTCTCCCAGCTCTGCGGCTGGCTCAGGCCGAAGGTCAGGACGCCGAGGCCTTCGGTGAGGGTATAGGCGGAGGTGAAGGACTCCACCCAGGAGTCGCCGAACTGGATGGGGCTCACGTTGACCACATTGCTGGTGGTGATGACC
>JAGHZG010000378.1 GCA_017743275.1 Chloroflexota bacterium
GTGGATGGCCCCCGCGCCTGACGATCAACGCAACAGAGGGTGGTAGGTAGTTACCATTGGTCATTCTTACTTATTGACGGTCCGCGCCAAGGTGAGCGCCCAGACCTGGCAGGCTCCGCCCTCCCGCAGGGCGTCGGCGCAGGCCTCCAGGGTGGCGCCGGTCGTGCAGACATCATCCACCAGCAGGACCCGGCGGCCTCTCATCCGGTCATCGGCACAGCGGAAAGCGTCCTCCACGTTGCGGCGCCGGTCGGCAGCGGGCAGGCGCATCTGGGAGGCAGTGGCCCGCACCCGGTAGAGGGCATCCTCGTCCACCGGCAGGCCGACCCGGCGACTCAGCGCCCAGGCCAGCAGGGCGGCCTGATTGTAGCCCCGCTGTCGCAACCGGGAGGGATGCAGGGGCACCGGCACGATGACCTCTGCGGGCAGGGGGTTCTGCTGCCAGTATCGGGCCATCAGTTCTCCCAGAGGGTCTGCCAGTTCGCGGGCATGGCGGTATTTCAGATAATGGATGGCGGCCCGTACCGGCCCGCGAAAGGGAGCGACCGTTCGGATTCCCTCCAGGCGCAGGGGAGATTCCTGGCAGGATGCACAGAGCGTCCCGTAGGGGATGGGGACTCCGCAGCACTGGCAGACCGGGCCGAAGAGACGAGGGAGTCGGTTCACACATTCCGGGCATAGCCATGTACCCACCCGGTGGCAGACCACACAGCGAGGAGGGAAGAGGAGATTCAGCAATGGTCCTATCAGAGTTTCCGGAAACAGGACGCGCGGTGGCCTGGAGTGCACAGTGATCTCCTTCCTGCCCCCAACAGAGAGGCGGATACCGGGCAAAGTCCACCTGGTTTCGGGTTTTATCCGCCGCCGAACGCCCTGAGCGCGCCGCTCCGTATCACGGTCAGCACACCCGGGCCCAACAGGATAATGAACAGAGCAGGGAAGATCAGAAACACGATGGGGATAATCATTTTAATGGGAGCCTGGCGGGCCAATTCCTCAGCGCGCTGTCGTCGGCGGACCCGCATCTGGTCGGATTGAATGCGGAGGACTTTGGCGATACTGACGCCCAACTGGTCGGCCTGGATCAGGGCCGCGACGAAGTTGGAGACGTCGCGGATGTCCATCGTATCGGCCATATTCCGCAGCGCCTCGCGCCGGAGTTTCCCCAGTTGAATCTCCTGGAGGACGCGAGCAAACGCCCGGCTCAGTTCGTTATCCCATTTCTCCACCACTTTGGCCATCGCGGCATCAAAGGAGAGGCCCGCTTCCACGCAAATCGTGAGCAGGTCCAGCGCGTCGGGGAGCGATTTCAGGATTTCCTTCTGCCGCTGGCGGATTTTAGACCCCAGCCATGAGCCGGGCAGGTAGTAGCCCAGAGCGAAAGAGACAACGATCAGGAGAAGTTTCTGCGACGTGGGCATAGTGAGACGCCCCATCAGCAGGATGACCGCGCCGCCCAGAAGAAGCGATAGGATATAGCGGGTCGCGACAAACTCTGCCGGTCCGATTTTCTGAGAAAGCCCGGCCAGTTCCAGGTAACGACGAGTGCGCGCTAAGGTCTGGGATGGGGTCATCCGCCCGATCAGGGCGGCTACTTTCTGAAGAATGGGGCGGATGACCCGCTCACTGAACGGCAGGGAGAGTTCTATCTCCTCCAATGTGGCCGTGCGGCCCAGCGCGCCCAGTTCGGCCAGGCGGGCCTCCAGCGCATCCTCTCGTTTCGGCGCCCGCATGCCGACAAGAATCACGCCCACACCCAGGACTAACACCAACCCGATCAGAAGCAGTATAGGGCTCATTTCCTAAACCTCAATATCCGCAATCTTCCGGGTGATGAAGAAGCCGGAGATGATCCCTGCTCCTGCCACCCCCAGCATCATCCAGCCACACGGGTCCTGAAACATCGGCCCCATAAACCCGGGGTTAATCGTGTAGACAAACAGAGCGACCCCAATGGGCAACAAACTGACGATATAGCCGGAATAACGGGCCTGAGCGGTCAGGGCACGGATTTCTCCTTTAATGCGCACCCGTTCCCGAATGGTGAAACTGATGGTATCCAGCACCTCGGCCAGGTTCCCGCCCACTTCCTGCTGGACTTTGATAGCGGTGACCGTCATGTCCAGGTCATCGGAGGGGACCCGGCGAAGGAGGTTGTCCAGCGCTTGCTCCAGAGAGAGGCCCAACTGAACCTCCTTCACCACCCGACCGAACTCTTCCGAAGCGGGCTCATCCATTTCCTTCGCCACGGCTTCCATCGCCTGGAGGACGCTGTAGCCCGCCCGGATGCCGTTGACCATCATACTGATAATGTCCCCCAACTGGTCGTTGAAGGCCTTCAGGCGCTTCCCCTGGAGATAGGCCACGTACCAGCGGGGAACGAAAAAGCCCAACACGGCCGCCAGCAGGGAGAGGGGAATATTGCGGCGCAAGACGAACACAATGGCGGGGAACAGAATCATGCAGATGATGGTGGCCGCGATAAATTCCCCGGCGGTCAGTTTCAGGTTGGCCCGGGCCAGTTGGGTGCGAAGGTTGCGGGCAAAGCCCCGTTCCGCCAACGCCCTATCCAGGCGCTCTCCCAGCGGCGAGACCCGGGGGCCGGCCGCTCCCCGACCCTTCTTCTTCTCCTCTACTCCGAAGGTATACCGGTCCAGCCGCTCACTGACCTCGTCCTTTTGCCGACTGCCCAGGAACAGGTAGACGACTGCCCCGATGAGCAACAGAATCCCCAAAATCAACAACAGGTTCTCCATACTCTACTCCTCCCGGCCGACGCTCTTCGGGCCGGTGCATACCCCGGGCTGTAGCACAGGATAAGTCCTGCGCGTAACTGTTCAGCCTCACCCCTCCCCCAGCGGCTTCGCCGCTACCTCCTCCCCTCTCCTGAACTTCGTTCAGGAGAG
>JAGHZG010000379.1 GCA_017743275.1 Chloroflexota bacterium
ACTCTCCCTCACCGCTCTGGTCGCGCTGGCTCCCTGGCCGGGCCGGAGGTGGCTCTGGCGGCCCCAGTCCGGCGGACCCGTGCGCATGGGCCGGGCCATCCAACCGGTCACTCTCTATGACGCTCCCAAACGGGATGCCCGGCGTCTGGGTGCCTGGAAGCGGGACGACGTCTTCCCCATCGTGCGGGAGGTGCAGGCCCCCGGCCTGAACGCTTACAACGACCTCTGGTACGAGACCCCCGACGGCTACGTCTTCTCCGCCTGGGTCCAGCCTATGTGGGTCTGGCCGCCCCAGTTGCCGGAGACGAACATCGGCGACTGGGGCTTCTGGGGCGAGGTCTGCGTCCCCTACACCGACGCGCGGGAGGAGCCCCATCCGGAGGCAAAGGTCGTCTATCGCTTCTACAATGGGACCACCTACCGCGTTGTCGGGATCGCGTTTGACGACCAGGGAAATGCATGGTACAAAATCTACGACGAACTCCCGCCCACGGGCTACCAGTGGGTGCTGGCGACGGACATCCGGCGCTTCTCCCGGCGGGAACTGGCCCCCATCCGCCCCTTTGCAGGGGCCAAGCGAATAGAAATTGACCTTTCCAAACAGATGGTGACCTGCTACGAGGGGGACCGAGCCGTCTTTACCACCCGCTGTGCATCGGGCCTGGGGAAGCGGGTGCTGGAGGACGGGACGGTGGAAGACCTCTCCACGCCCGAAGGCGACCACGTCGTCATCCTGAAACAGGTCTCCCGGCATATGAGTAACCGCCCCCAGAAGCCGGGGGACCCGGTTCCGGCGGACCTGTTTGACCTGCCCGGGGTGCCGTGGAACACCTTCTTTCACCTTCGCGGGGAGGCGATTCACGGGACGTACTGGCACAATGACTACGGCATTCGCCGCAGCCACGGGTGCGTCAACGTCCCTATAGACGCGGCGCGCTGGATTTACCGCTGGGTCTATCCTATCGGCGGCGCGGAGGACGATTTCATCCAGGGGGACAGGCGGGTCGGTACGCCAATCCGTATTTTCAAATCCTGATCGGGCGAAATGGAATAGAACGCGGATCAACACGGGTTTGTACGGGTTGGCACGGATGAAAAATCCGTACCATCCGTGTCCATCCGTGTCCCATTGAACGGGAGCCATGCAAATGGGAGACATAGATGCGAAACTGGAGCGGGCGGCGGTCCTGCTGCGGAATGCCCGCCACGCGGTGGCATTGACCGGCGCGGGGATCAGCACGCCCTCGGGCATCCCGGATTTCCGCTCTCCGGGTTCCGGGCTGTGGGAAAAGGACGACCCCATGGAGGTGGCGTCCATCTACGTGCTGCGGCGGGACCCTCAGCGCTTCTACCAGTGGGTGCGCCCGCTGGTCTCGCTGATGCGCCAGGCCCAGCCGAATCCGGCCCATATCGCTCTGGCCCGGTTGGAGGCCGCCGGCCGCATCCAAGCCGTCATCACGCAGAACATAGACGGGTTGCATCAACGGGCCGGTTCCCGCGTCGTCCTGGAACTGCACGGCCACCTGCGGACGGCGACCTGCCTGAACTGCTTCCGGCAGACGTCAGCGGAGGGGCTGGAGGAGACCGTGGAGCGGGGGGAGGTACCGCGGTGCCCGTTTTGCGGCGGGGTGGTCAAGCCGGATGTCATCCTCTTCGGCGAACAACTCCCTACAGAGGTGTTCATCGCCGCGATGGAGCATGCCCGCCGGGCCGACCTGATGCTGGTGGTCGGCTCGTCACTGATGGTGATGCCCGCGGCCAAACTCCCGGCCATCACCCATGCCAGCGGGGGAGCACTGTTGATCTTCAACCTGCAGAGTACCTACGCCGACGCGTTCGCCGCCGCCGTCTTCCACGCCGATGTGACGGAGACTCTGCCCCGTCTGGCGGAAAAGTGTCTGGAGGGATAATCCCAAGAAACACGGAATACGGAGTAGCACATGGAGGCGGAGGAACGCGTCATCCGTCTGCAACGCATTATTGAGGTCAGCCGTCTTCTCAACTCCACGCTGAGTCTGCGCCCACTGCTTTCCGAAATCGTCCGCGCCGTCTGCGACCTCACGGGCGCCGAGACCGGCTCCGTTCTGCTGGTGGACCGGCGGACAGGGGAACTCCGCTTTGAGGCCACCACTCACCCGGATGGCCACGCCATCTATCAGATGGCCGTGCCGATGGATAGCATCGCGGGCTGGGTCTTCCAGCACAACGAGCCGGTGGTGGTCGCCGATGCCCGGAAAGACCCCCGGTTCTACGCGCGGGTGGACCGGGAGACCGGCCTGGAGACCCGCTCCCTGATGGCGGTGCCGATGGCGGTGCGCGGAAAGGTCATCGGCGTCCTGGAGGTGATCAACCGGCGCAACGGGGGATCCTTTACCCCGGACGACATGGAGACCCTGCGCATTCTGGCTGACCAGGCCGCGATTGCCGTGGAGAACGCCGTTCTCTTTGAGCAGTCGGACCTGGTGGCAGAAATCGTCCACGAGATGCGCACGCCGCTGGGAGTGATCGCGTCCTACGCCGACCTGATCACTCGTGAGGGCATCGCCCCCCAGGAGCGCAACGAGTTCGCGCGGTTGATCCAGCAGGAAGCCCTGCGGCTAAGCCGGATGGCCGGGGAGTTTCTGGACCTGGCGCGGCTGGAGTCAGGGCGGGTCTTTTTGGGCCGAGAGTCAGTGAACCTGACGGAGACAGTGGCGTCGGCGCTGGAAGCCCTGCGCCCTCAGGCAGAGGAGAAGGGGATTGGACTGAAGGCATCGTTGCCCGCTACCCTGCCCACCGTTACCGGAGATGCTGGCCGCATCTGGCAGGCATTGCTGAACCTGGTTGCCAACGCGGTCAAGTACTGCCGCCCCGGCGACCGGGTGACCGTGTCGGTGGATGCGGGGGAGGGGGAGGTCAGGGTG
>JAGHZG010000380.1 GCA_017743275.1 Chloroflexota bacterium
GGTGCCGGAGGACCCCACCGGGCCGTACGATATGTACGAGGTCATCCGGCGGGTGGTGGACGACGGGGAGTTTCTGGAGGTCCAGGCCGGGTTTGCCCCCCATCTCATTGTCGGCTTCGCCCGGCTGGGCGGGCACCCGGTGGGCATTGTCGCCCAGCAGCCGGCGGTCCTGGCGGGAGTGCTGGACATCAACGCCTCCGACAAGGGCGCCCGGTTCATCCGGTTCTGCGACGCCTTCAACATCCCCCTGATCACCTTCGCCGACACCCCCGGCTTCCTGCCGGGCGTGGCCCAGGAGCACGGGGGGATCATCCGCCACGGAGCGAAGATGATCTACGCCTACGCCGAGGCGACGGTCCCCAAACTCTCCGTCATCACCCGCAAGGCCTACGGGGGTGCGTACATCGTGATGAGTTCCAAATCCCTACGGGGGGACCTCTGCCTGGCCTGGCCGACGGCGGAGATCGCGGTCATGGGGCCGGAGGGGGCGGTGAACGTCGTCTTCCGGAAAGAACTGGCGGAGGCAGAGGACCCGGAGGCAGTCCGGGAGCGGCTGGTCCAGGAGTACCGGGAGCGGTTCGCCAACCCCTACGTGGCGGCAGGGCGGGGGTACCTGGACGGGGTGATCCGTCCGTCCCAGACCCGGTACATGCTCATCCGGGGATTGGAGATGCTGCGGGACAAGCGGGTGCGGAGACCCGCGCGGAAGCACGGGAATATTCCGCTGTAACGCTGGCCGAACCGATTACGGGCAAAGATATGTAACCCGCTGGTCGGTGCAGACTAACCAGAGGCCAGAGGCCCAGGCAGGACTACTTTAGTTGGCATAACGTGACACCGGCGCTACGGCAGAATTTGAAAGAGCCTTTTCCCATACAGACGGTAGACTGTAAACCCGCGCCGGTCCAGGGTGAACACCTGATCCGTTCCTAAACGCTCACCCAGTGCAACCAGGGTCGCGTCTGCAAAATCCATAGGCACGTCACGGTACTTTTGAAGCAGTTCACGAATACGCCTCAGGTCGGGAGCCGATGGAATCAACGCGAATGCACCGCGCAAGAAAAATTCCAGACAAACCTGCTGGGCCTCCCAGGAGGGACCGACCAGATAGAGAGTCTCCGTTAAAACCGCTTCAGTTGTCACCACAGGCCCTGTCCAATCCTCCAGGACGGCCACACAGTCCGCATGACGGGTCTCGCTCCGGTCTACCAGAGCGACGAAGGCACCTGTGTCCAATAACAGTTCACCGGCCATTCTGGAGTCGCTGAAGCAGGTATTCCCTGTGGTGCTGACCCAGGTCGGGCACGCCGCTCTCTATCCGCCCCAGAAGGTCGCGAACGCGCTCTATGGGGCGTACCTCGGCCTGCTCAGCGAGAAACCGATCCAACGCCTCGCGAATCAAGTCCGAGCGGCTTCGCCGGAGCCGTTTTGCGGCCAGGTCCAGTTGCCTGGCCAGGTCTGTGGGCAAATGGACTGTGAGTTGAACGCCCATCTTACACCTCTACGAAAATTATAGTCCCATCTGTCGGGAAGTCAACAACCACAGAATATGCACCACGCCATGATCCGCAAAGTCCTTGTTGCCAATCGGGGTGAGATTGCCGTCCGGGTGCTGCGGACGTGTCGGGAACTGGGGCTGGAGACGGTGGCCGTCTACTCTGAGGCCGACCGGGATTCCCTGCATGTCCGCTACGCGGATGAGGCCTACTGTATCGGTCCGCCGCCAGCGCGGGAGAGTTACCTCCGGGGCGACCGCATCGTAGAGGTGGCCCTGAAGGCTGGCGCGCAGGCCGTCCATCCCGGCTACGGCTTCCTGGCCGAGTCGGCCGCTTTCGCCCGCGCCTGTGCGGAGGCGGGGCTGATCTTCGTCGGGCCCCGGCCGGA
The DNA here is from genome assembly GCA_017743275.1 of Chloroflexota bacterium. Lineage (GTDB taxonomy): Bacteria > Chloroflexota > Anaerolineae > B4-G1 > DUEL01 > SpSt-77. Next base: position 1,885 of record JAGHZG010000380.1, read on the forward strand.
GACGCTGGAACTGATGGGGGATAAGGTCGCGGCGCGGCGGGTGGCCCGACGGCTGGGTATCCCCGTCCTCCCCGGCACCGACCGCGCGCTGGACGACCGGGACCTGCTGGCGGCGGCGGACCGCATCGGGTACCCGGTGGTCCTCAAGGCCGCCGCCGGGGGCGGGGGCATCGGCATCCGGGTTGCTCGCTCGCGGGAGGAACTGGAGGCCGCCATCCCTCTGGCCCGCCGAGAGGCCCGCAATGCCTTCGGGGACGACAGCCTCTACCTGGAGCGGCAGGTGGAACAGGCTCGCCACATTGAGGTCCAGATTCTGGCCGACGGACGGGGGCACGTGGTCCATTTAGGGGAACGGGAGTGCTCCATCCAGCGGCGCCGGCAGAAACTGGTGGAGGAGGCCCCTTCCCGTGCCCTGACGCCGAAACTGCGCAACCGCATTTGCCGCACCGCGGTCCTCCTGGCGCGGGCCGTCCACTACGTGGGCGCAGGGACCGTGGAGTTCCTGCTGGACCCGGAGGGACGGTTCTACTTCATTGAAGTGAACCCCCGCCTGCAGGTGGAACACACCGTCACCGAGGCCATCACTGGTGTGGACATTGTCAAGGAGCAACTGCGCGTCGCCGCCGGACGGGAACTCCGCTACCGCCAGTGGGACATTCAGCCTCGCGGTTGGGCGCTGGAGTGCCGCATCTTGGCCGAGGATCCGGCGCGGAACTTCGCTCCGTCCGTCGGGCGCATCACCCGACTGCGGGAGCCGGGCGGGCCGGGCATCCGGGTGGATAGCGGCATCTGCGAGGGGATGACTGTCACCCCGTACTACGACTCCCTCCTGGCCAAACTCATCGCCTGGGGCGAGACGCGCGGCGTGGCGATCGTCCGGATGCGCCGGGCGCTGGAGGAGTACCAGATTCTGGGCGTGACGACCAACCTGGACCTGCACCGGGCGCTGCTGGATAGTCTCCGCTTTTTTGGCGGGCAGTTCCACACCCGTTTCCTGGAGGAGGGATTCACACCGCCC
>JAGHZG010000381.1 GCA_017743275.1 Chloroflexota bacterium
AGGTAGCCAGACCCCCATAGTGGGATGTCTGAACGAATTTCTTAAAGTTCATCAGTCAGCGCAAGGAGCACCCGATGACCATCCAGGACTACCTTGACCGCTACCTTCCCGCGCTGGAAGCGGAGATGCAGGCCGTCGTGGCGGCTTCCGGGCCCACTCTCCACGACCTCTACGGTATGCTCCGCTACCACCTGGGCTGGGAGGACCGGGATTTCCGGCCTATCACCGGCCCCCAGCCCACCGGCAAGCGCCTCCGTCCTGTCTTCTGTCTCCTCTGCTGCGAAGCGTGCGGTGGAGACTGGGAGCAGGCACTGCCTGCGGCCGCCGCTGTGGAACTGGTCCACAACTTCTCCCTCATCCACGATGACATTGAGGACGGCGACAGCACCCGGCGCGGCCGTCCCACCGTCTGGTCCATCTGGGGAGTGCCCCAGGCGCTGAACGCTGGTGATACCCTCTTCACTCTGGCCCATCTGGCTCTCTTCCGGCTGATGGACCGGGGCGTACCTCCGGAGACCGCCCTTTCAGCCCTCCAGATTCTCCTGACGGCTTGCCTGCGAATTACCGAGGGACAGTTCCTGGACCTGCGGTTTGAGGATCAGGAAGACGTGTCGGTAGAAGACTATCTCTTTATGATTGGCTGCAAGACAGCGGAACTCGTCTCGGCGACCTGCGAACTGGGAGCACTGGTGGCGGGCGCCCCCGCCGACGTGAGCGAGCGGCTGCGATCCTTCGGTTATCACGCCGGTATCGCCTTCCAGATTCAGGACGACATCCTGGGCATCTGGGGCGACCCCGCCGTCACGGGAAAGCCAGTGGGCTCTGACCTCCGGCGCGGCAAGAAGACGTTCCCCGTCCTCTACGCTCTGAATTGCCAGCCCGCGCTCCGGCATCTCCTCCCCAACGCCGCCTGCTCTTCGGACGACCTTCAGGCCGCGATGGCCCTCATCAACCGCTCCGGAGCCCGGGAGGCCGCCCGGGAGCGGGTCCTGGAGGAGGTCTCCCGTGCCGTCCAGGCTCTGCAGGAGGCCGGACTGAGCGGCCCCGCTGCTGACGCCCTGGACAACCTGGTGCGGCAACTGGCCTTTCGGGAACGATGAGGATCGGCCTTCGTCCTCCTCTGGTGGTATTCTCCGCCTTTGCCGGCTCCTTTCTGCTCTACATCTCCGGCCTGGTCCTCCCCTACTCCCTCTTCGCCCACGTCGCGCACACCCCTATCAGTTTCCCGGAGATTGCCCAACGGCGCCCTCTTCCTGCTGCTGCCTTCCTGACGACTTTCCTGGTTCTCTTCGGCCTCTACGTCCTGGTCTATCGGACATGCCGCCTTCATCCCCGGCAGGTCTCTCCGGCCCTGATCCTCCTCTGCGGCCTGACGCTGGCGCTCCTGCTGAGCCTCACCTACCCGGTCGGCGCGGGGGATGTGGTGGACTACGTCACTCACGGGGAGGAACTCTTCTACTATCGGGAGAATCCGCTGGTCGTGCCGCCGGGACACCTGCCGGACACAGCCTTCGCCCGCTACTCGGCCTACCGCATGGCCCCCTCCAACTACGGCCCCCTTTGGACCTGGATCAGCGCGCTGGTGGTAGGGACGCTGGGGCGGGAGAGCCTGGCGCTGAACCTGCTGGGGTTTAAGGGGGTGGCCATCGCCGCCTACCTGGCCCAGGCCGTGCTGGTTTACGCCGTTCTGCACCGCCGCCAGCCCGACCTGGCTCCGGCAGGACTGGCCTTCTTCGCCTGGAACCCGCTGGTTCTCTACGAGTTCGCCGCCAATGGCCACAACGACGCGGCGATGATGGCCTTCGCTCTGCTGGGCGTCTACTTCTGGGAACGGCGCCTCCCGCTGCTGATGACAGCGGCTCTCACCCTCTCCTTCCTGGTCAAGATACCGACGGCCCCCCTGCTGCCCCTCTTCCTGGTAGCCTGTGCCCGCGATGCTCGTAGTGAGGCACGAAGCGCAGCGGAGTGCCATCAGCGCGACTTCGCCCCACTCCGTCGCTTACTACCAGCCCGCGATACTCGTAGTGAGGCACAGAACGCAGCGGAGTGCCGCCAACGCGACTCCGCTTCGCTCCGTCGCTTCCTCCCAGCCGGATTGCTGAGCGGCGCACTGGTAGGGCTGGCCTACCTCTCCCTACCGGACCCGCTGGCCGCGCTGACCAACCTCTCCACCCGCTCCCATCTCCTGACCCACTCCCTACCGACGGTGCTCGCTCTGACCCTGCCGCTGGCAGGTATGGACGAAACCGCTGCCAGGACTTTCGCCCAGACCGCCGCGCTGGGCGCCTTCGCGGTCGCCTTCGTCCTCCAACTGGCCCGGACGTGGGTTCGGCCGGCGGCGGTCCTTCGCCACGCCTTTGACCTGATGCTCTTCCTCCTGCTCTTCGCCACCCCGTGGTTTCAGCCCTGGTACGTCACTTGGGCGGTGGCGCTGGCGGCCCTCTTCCCCCGACCCGAAGCGCCGCTCCAGGCCGGCCTCCTCAGCCTGACGGTGGTCTTCTCCTATGTGGTGTACGGCTTTGTCTGGTTCTGGATTCCCCATCAGGCCAACTGGGGCAACACCCTGGGCATTACCCTGATGGCCGTGGCGACGACGTATCTCATCCCCTGGGGGTACACCCTGTGGGTGTGGGGGCGGAGATAAAGCATCCAGGTGTGTCCATATTCTGTAGGACAACTGCTCACAGTTGTCCTACAAGTTTTGGGACCAACCTCCAGCCTCGCCTCCCGCGCATTTGCCCCCGCCGGTTCTAAATGGTATAATAAGCCTTTGGTTATCCCCCGTAGGGGCAGAGATTGCTCCTGCCCATTGGCATCAATTTAAGCCCGACGGGTAACTGCCTACCAGGTAGCCTCTGGGCAGACGCCGCCCAAGACTCGGCAAAGGTACATCTCTGTA
>JAGHZG010000382.1 GCA_017743275.1 Chloroflexota bacterium
ATCGGGGAGGTCTCCCCATTTGCGCCCAAAAGAGGGCGATTTATGCACCAAAGCCCACGCCAGTATAAAACTGAGCCAGGAAAGCAGCTGCAGCGGCCTTTTCCCGTACTGTGGATGCCCGCTCCCCCACTTCCCGGTACAGAGCCTGCAATTCCTGCACCACTTTTCCCATGTGCGTTAACTCAAGAACAATTTCTTCCCGCAATTCCTTCGGATTCATATATGACCCGCCCTCTCTGCTCTATCCGCCGGGTAAAGGGGGTAGGTGGCGACAGCGGCACCAAGTCTACAGGTATTCGCAGTTCCTCCTCCAGGCGAGCCCCTAACTCGTACAGTTTCCACCCCTGGACCCCATCGCAGGCCAGGTCCAAATCCCGCGCCTGGTCGGGCGCCTCCAGCGCACTGCCGAAGAGAATGAGCCGGGTCGCCCCGTACATTTTGGCGATCGCGATTGCCCTCTCAATCTGCGCTCGCTGAATACCCATCGGTCATCCCTTCATCATCGCCGCCACCGACGGGAACTGGCTCAGGTCGGTGTGCGGCAGGAAGAGGGCCGCGTTGAATTCGTCAAAGAAGGTGTTGTCGGCCGAGAGTTCCAGATAGGTCATCATCCGACCCACCTCGGTCACCCGGCGGCGCATCTCGCGGGAGACCAGGGCATAGTACGCACCCCGCACCGAGGTGTTGCCCAGAAAATGGAAACGGTCGTAGGACATATCCGGAAGCATGCCAATCTGAATGGCCTTCTCCACGTTGATGTACTGGCCGAACGCGCCGCCGATGAGCACCCGTTGGGCATCCTGGAGCGTCAGGCCCACGCTGCGGGCCAGGACGGAAAAGCCCGCATAAATGGCCGCTTTGGCCCGCATCAGGTTGTCTATGTCCACCGCCGTGATGACGATGTCTCGCCCCGTGGCCGTATCATCGGCCCAGGCGATGACGTACTCCGGCCCGTGCTCCCCCCGCCGCACCCGCGGCGTGGGCAGGTCCAGGTTGATGTTCCCGCTCTTATCCACCACCCCGGTGACGAACATTTCCGCCAGGAGCGAGATGAGGCCGGAGCCGCAGATGCCCCTGGGCCGCTCGTCGCCGATGACCTTGTAGGTCGCCTCGTACGTCTCCGGGTTGATCCAGACCTCCTCAATCGCCCCGGCGGTGGCCCGCATTCCGTGGACCACCCCCGCGCCCTCAAAGGCCGGGCCGGCGGAACAGGCACAGGAGATGAGCCAGGAGCAATCTCCCAGCACCATCTCCCCGTTGGTGCCCACGTCAATGAAGAGCGTCAGTTCGTCCGAATCGCAGAGGCCGGAACTGACCACACCGGCCGTGATGTCCGCGCCCACGTAGGACGCGATGCCGGGGAGACAGTCCACCGTCCCCTCCGGATGAATCCCCAGGCCGACCTCCCGCGCCGGGAAGGTGGGGACGTGGTTGACCACCGGAATGAAGGGCATCAGCCGAATGGACTCCGGGGGGACGCCCGCGAAGAGGTGGATCATCGTGGTGTTCCCGGCGACGGTCGCTTTGTAGATTTCGTCGGGGCGGATGTTCTGCTCCGACGCCACCTGGGCGATGAGGCGGTTCAGTGTGCCCATCACCAGTTCCTGCAGTTCCCGCAGACCGTCCCCTTTGGACGCGTAGATGATGCGGGAGATGACGTCCTCCCCGCGGGCAATCTGGCCGTTGTAGTCGGCGGCCTGGGCCATCACCTCTCCCCGCATCAGGTCCACCAGCCAGACGACGTTGCTGGTGGTGCCGATGTCTATGGCCACTGCCCAGAGGCTCTCCAGGTGCTCGCCAGGCAGGACATCTATCAGGCGCGGCGGCCCCTCTGGGCGGTCCCAGGCGTCCAGTTCCACCACCGCCGTCACCGTCCACTCCCCCTCCCGCAGGGCGCGGGGGAGTTTCCGCAGGACCGGCAGGGATGCCTGCACGTCGCGTAGCCCGTAGCGGCGAGCCAGTTCCCGCTGGAGGCGAGACCAGTCATCGGTCTGGTCGGCCAGGGACGGGGGCTCCAGGGTGACCGCGAACTTGCGCAGCGGCTGGTCGTGGCGGTCGTAGGGGAACGGGAGTTCTATCTTCGCCGCGCGCTTGGTCTCCTTGATGCGGCGCTCAATCCGTTCCTGCGGCGGGACGAAGACAACGACGTCGCTCTCCACCAGAGTCTGGCAGGCCAGCGCGTATCCGGCGGCGATGTCCTCCGGGGAGAGGCGCTGGGTGGAGCGGCGGCGGACCGTCCCCGATTCCACCACCACGGCGCAGCGGCCGCACCGCCCCTGCCCCCCGCAGGGCATCAGGATGTCCACCCCGGCCTGCCGGGCCGCGTCGCTGAGCAGGGTGCCCGGGGGAACCTCTACCCGCTTCTCGGCGGGACGGAAGACGACGGCGACGCTGGGCGCAGAAGTGCCCGGGTGCAGAAGGGCAGAGGTGCTGGGGGGCAGGGGAGCAAAGGTAGTGGTCATCGGCGATTCCTCCGGGACAGCAACCAGGGCCTGGGATTGGAGATCATATTGACCAGTTTGCCGATAACGTGATCATAGGCCTGGTGCAATTCCTGGCAAACCTCCGGCGTCATATAGCCACACTCCAGGGAGAACTGGAGCCAGACCTGCGTCTCCGCCGCTTCTGCCTCGGCATCGCTCAATTTGCTGACAAATGCCCCCTCATACCTACGCTTTCGCCAGGCTTCTGCAATATTCGCGCATACGGATCGGGACGAGCGGCGAATTTGGTCAACAAGCGAGTAAGATTCTTCCCGTGGAAAAGCCTTTGTCAGAGTAAAGATACGCATCGCGGCATCAAAGGCCAGCCGATATACATCCAGTTCCCGATGCCCCTGGATCACCGTTTCCCCCTTGCCAAAAGCTTCTCCTCCGCTCCCCCGCTCCTCCGCTCCTC
>JAGHZG010000383.1 GCA_017743275.1 Chloroflexota bacterium
CCCGGGCGGTACCGGCACCCGCAGGTCGGCGCCGTTGGCCCCGTGCTGGTTCTTCCCCCGTCCGTGCTGGCCCCGCCCGGCGCGAAAGTGGCGCTGGCGGGTGAAGCGGTAGAGGGTGTTCAGCTGGGGGTCCACGTAGAGGATGACGTCCCCGCCTTTGCCGCCGTCACCCCCCGCCGGTCCGCCGAAGGGGACGTACTTCTCCCGCAGGAAGGCCACGCAGCCGTTCCCGCCGTCTCCGCCTTTCACGTAGATGGTCGCTTCGTCTATGAACATCGCTAATCGCGTATCGCGTATCGCGTATCGCTAATCGCGTATCGCTAATCGCGTATCGCGTATCGCTAATTGCATATCGCTAATCGCTTATCGCGTATTGCCCATCACGTTTCACGCTTCGCGTTTCACGCATTACGCAGCGTGAACGTTCGCAACAACCAGTTTTCCACCCGCTCCCGGTACCGCCCGAACAGGTAGGTCAGCACCAGCGCGCCGCCCACCAGCCCGGCCCAGACCTCCGCCGGGGGACGGGTCGCGTTGGCTCCCACCCAACTGGCAACGATCAGGCCGGGCAGCCGCCCCACCCCGGCCAGGAGCAGCATGTACGGGATGGGGAGGGGGCTCAGCCCGATGACGAAACAGGCCAGGTCATCGGGGAGGAGCGGCAGCAGGAAGACCAGCAGGAAGAAGGTCGGGCCTCGCTGCCGGGCCAGACCGTCCCACCGCTCCAGGCGCGCCGGGCCGACCAGCCGCGCGACCAGCGGGCGGCCCAGCCACCGGCCCAGCCCCATGGCCAGCGCCGAGCCCAACTGGACGCCCAGCCAACTGTAGAAGGTGCCCCGGAGGACGCCGTAAAGGTAACCGTTCGCCAGACCGAAAATCTGGCCAGGAACGGGCGCCAGCAACACCTGCGCCGCGTTCAGCAGGATGCTGCCCAGTGGCCCCCAGGGGCCCAGGGCCAGGACCCAGGCCTGGACTGCCTCCCGGTCCGTCAGCCAGCGGTGGAGCGCCGGCCCGACAGCCACCCCCAGCCCGAAGAGCAGAAGCAGGGTGGTCCCCCGGGGAACCCACCGCAGGTATCCCGTTCGGTGGGACGGGCCGGAAGCAGGTGGAGGAGAATGAAACCGAACGCCTTCCATCGGCCTGTCGTCTGTCGTCCGTCGTCTATGGTCTATCGTCTGTGGTCTATCGTCTGTAGTCTATCTCCGGCTATCCCGCAATCTCAAACTCATCCACAGCCCCCCTGCGACCCCCGCTGTGGTCACCGCGAACAGGAACGGGTAGGAGGTCAGCCGCAGGAGCACCCCGCCCAGGAAAGAGACCGGCACCAGCACCCCGCCCATGGTGTTGTAGAGGCCCACGAAGAGGGGACGGCGGTCCTCCGGCGCGATTTCCAGCAGATAGTTGAACATCCCCATCATCCAGGTGTTGTTGGTGATGCCGAAGCAGAAGTAGACCAGGGGATAGAGTTGGCTAATCCAGCCGCCCTTGGTCAGGTGGATGAGCAGGGCCAGGAGCGGGCTGAGGAGGGTGGCGGAAGCGCCGGCCCAGATCGCGGCCCGGGGCCCCCAGCGCTCACTCAGCCAGCCCAGCCCGACGCTGGCAACGATGCCCCCCACCATCTGCGCCGAGACGAACCAGCCGACCACGGCCTCCGGCAGTCCGACGACCTCCGTCGCGTGCAGGATGTAGAAGGGTAGAGCCAGGCCGACCAATCCCATCAGCCAGCGGGCGAAGACCAGTCGCCGGAAGTCCGGCCATCCTCTCCAAACTTCTCGGAGTTGGCTGCGGAAACTGTAGGAAGCAGTGGAAGTAGGAGATGCATCTCTCTCCGGCTCCCGGAGCAGAGTCAGGGCAATTGTGGAGGGCATGAGCGACAGACCGGCGAGGGCGAAGAGCACGGCGTAGTTGGTGGGATACGGAAGCATAGGGTGCGAGAGGATAATTCCCACCAGCCCCCCCACGCCGATGCCAGTCAAACCGCCGATGAGTTGTCCGGCTCCGATCAGCCGTCCCCGCCGGGTCGGCGGGATCATTGCGGCCATCAGGTCAAACCAGGCCAACGCCGCAATGCCGTCCAGAACGTTGAACAGCCCGATGCCGGCCAGAAAGACGGCCAGCATCCAACCGGGATGGCGGGTCAGGCTGGCCCAGATGACGATCGCCAGCAGGAAGTAGACGGGCCGACCGATGTAGATCGCCCGGAGCAGATACGGCTTCTTGCGGGGCTTCCGCCCGATGATCGCCGCCGCCAGCAGTTGGGGCAACAGCCATCCCGCCGCTATCATCGTGCTGACCATCCCGACCAGCGGCTCCAACGCCGTCAACGTGCGGGCGAAGGCCGGCAGGACGGTGTTGGGGTTCAGAAACGAGTAGGCCACCCCGAAAAAGACGTAGTCGGTCAGCAGGGCGATAAAATTGTGACGAAAGTGGGGCGGCAGGATTTCCTGGCCTGCGTTGCCTGCCTCCTGGTTTTTCTGAACGGTTTGCTCCATATAGCGGATTCTCCCCTTCGGTCCGATGCAGACAGTCCCGTGAGTCCGACGCTATTGCACCGCAATTACCTACCCTGGTTCTGCTTGGCGGGGTAAGCCGTCCACGAATGCTTCACGAATGCACGAATCGCGCCATCATTCGTGGATGGCCCCCGCGCCTGACGATCAACGCAACAGGGGATGGTAGGTATTACCCGGGTTTTTTAAAATCTCATAAGCGCCCCTTCTCATCTGAACCCGTCGTGTACGACCGGCAAGATTGCGGCCCAGGCCGAAATTCACAGCACGGATTTGCCATTGGTTGAGCATACCACAATTTAGGCGATAGTCAACCCTGCTCACAACGGTGATTGTTCACCTGTTGGTAAAATTGGGGTATAATGTTGGAGGCAATCCGTTC
>JAGHZG010000384.1 GCA_017743275.1 Chloroflexota bacterium
GTTCCAGGCAGTGACGCGCGCCAGAAACCGCCGCTCCAGGTCCTCCCCCTTCGGGCCCACCCGCGTCCGGATGCGGCCCGTGCGCAGCCCCTCCGTCACCTCCAGAATTTTCCCCCGCACCTCCGAGGGGACCGCCACGTCCGCCGCGTGGTACGGCGCCAGCCCGATGCCGTCGTTGCGCAGGTCAAAGCGCAGACTCCCCCAATGCAATTTTCCCGCCACCGCCATGGAAAGGGCCTCATAGACGGCCCGGTCTACCCGTTTGATCGCGCTGGTCAGCAGGCGGTCGGCGCCCGGTTCCTCGCCCTTTCGGAAGGTCGTCTCCCAGTGGTCCTGATCGGAGCCGACCACCCAGACGCCGCTCGCGGCGGCGGCCCGGATAGCCGCGCTGCCGCATCCTCCGGCGGCCGCGAAGAGGACGTCTGCTCCCTGGTTCACCAGTTCTCCGGCGGCCTCCCGGCCCTTCTGCTCATCGGTGAAGGAGTTGGTGTAGACGGTGAGCACCTTTGCCCGGCGGTTGGTGAAGGCCACCCCGTGCTCAAACCCGCGCTGGAATTTCAGCACCGGCGGCACGTCCACCCCGCCGACGAAGCCCACCACATTCTGCTCCGTCATCAGGCCGGCCAGCGCGCCGGCCAGGAACCCCGCCTGGTCCTCCGCGAAGACCAGCCCGGTGACGTTGCGGCTCTCCTGGATAGGCTCGTAGTCCAACAGGACGAAGTGGACCTTCGGGTAACGGGCGGCCATGCGCTCCACTGTCGTGCCGGTGGTGGAGCCGACGGTGACCACCAGGTTGCAGCCCCGCTCAATGGCCAGGCGGATGTTACTCTCGTACTCGGCGGGGGAACGGGTCTCTATCAGTTCCACCGCCAGGCCGTGCTCCTGGGCGGCCCGGACCGTCCCCTCGTAGGCGTACTGGTTGAAGGAGCCGTCGTCTATCCGGCCCCCGTCGGTGACAAAACCGACCCGAAGTCGCTCTTGCATTCGCACCTCCCAAGTTCAGCCGTTAGCCGTCAGTCGGTAGCCGTTAGTCTGTGGTCTGTCGTCTGTGGTCTTTCGTCTGTCGTCGGATCAGCGGTTCCGTTTCACCCCCGCCATGAGCAGGCCGATTTCCTCGCGGGTGGCCTGGTCGGCGGGCAGGATGTCCATGATGCGCCCTTCGTACATCACCGCGATGCGGTCGGAGAGGCTCATCACCTCGTCCAGTTCCGGCGAGACCAGGAGCACCGCGCAGCCCTCGTCCCGCTTGGCGATGATGCGCTGGTGGATGTACTCAATGGAGCCCACATCCAGCCCCCGGGTTGGCTGCGAGGCGATGAGCAGGCGGATGGGACGGGAGAACTCGCGGGCGACGATGACCTTCTGCTGGTTGCCGCCGGAGAGATTGGCGACGGGCGTGAGAATGCTGGGAGTGCGGACGTCAAACTCCCGGGCCCGCTGTTCGGCGACGGTAAAAATCACCTCCTGCTGCAACGTCCCGGCGCGGGCGAAGGGGGGCAGGTAGTAGGTGTTGAGCACCAGGTTGTCGGCGACGGGGAAACTGAGCACCAGGCCGTCTCTCTGACGGTCCTCCGGGACGTGAGCGACGCTCTGCTCCAGAATGCGGCGAGGCGGGGCGCCGGTCACCTCTGTCCCCAGAATCCGTACCCGGCCCGCCAGAGGGTGCCGCAGGCCGGTCAGTGCCTGCACCAGTTCGGTCTGACCGTTGCCCTGGACCCCGGCGATGCCCAGCACCTCACCGGCCCGCACCTCAAAGGAGACCCCCCGCACCGCCGGGTTGCCCCGGTCGTCCAGCACTTCCAGGTTCTCCACCTCCAGGACCGTCTCGCCGGGGTTGGCGGGTTTCTTGTTCACCCGCAACAGCACTTCCCGCCCGACCATCATGGAGGCCAGTTGCTCCTCGGTGGTCTGGGACGGGGTGGTCGTCCCCACGACCCGCCCGTTCCGCAGGACGGTGATCCGGTCGGCAATCGCCATGACCTCTTTCAGTTTGTGGGTGATGAAGATGACGGACTTGCCCTGGGCGGCGAGGGAGCGGATGACCTTGAAGAGTTCCTCCACCTCCTGCGGGGTCAGGACAGCGGTGGGCTCATCCATAATCAGGATATCGGCCTGACGGTAGAGGAGTTTGATGATTTCCACCCGTTGCTGGACGCCGACGGGCAGGGTCTTGACCAGGGCGTCCGGGTCCACTTGTAGCCCGTACTGGCGGGAAATCTCGCGGATGCGCCGGGCCGCCGCCGCCCGGTCCAGGAAGATGCCGTTCTTGATGGACTCCACGCCCAGCATCACGTTTTCGGTGACGGTGAGGACGGGGACCAGCATGAAGTGCTGGTGGACCATTCCGATGCCCAGCGCGATGGCATCTCCGGGCCCGCGAATCTCCACCCGACGCCCCCGGACAAAAATTTCCCCCTCATCGGGGGAATACAGTCCGTAGAGGATGTTCATCAGGGTCGTCTTTCCGGCGCCGTTTTCGCCCAGGAGAGCATGGACCTCTCCTTCTTCCAGGGTCAGGTTGATGTGGTCGTTGGCCAGTACGCCGGGGAAGGACTTGGTAATCCCTCGCAGTTCCAGGACAGGTGGCATAAGATGGCCTCCTCACGGGTGTGGCATAATGAATTGTACCCTGTTCTGGAAATAACGCAACCGGCCCGGCATATTGCCGGGCCGGTGCACGGGGGCGGGAGAGGGGCAGGAGGCCTCTCCTTGGCTCCTCGGGCAGGACTCGAACCTGCAACCAACCGGTTAACAGCCGGCCGCTCTACCTGTTGAGCTACCGAGGATTGCGGTGCATATTATACCGCAGAGTTGTAATTTCGTCAACTCTTTTGAGTGTGGCAGGGCTTATCAACGCTCTAACATTGTGGTAGAATAGAGGCCAAACGCCA
>JAGHZG010000385.1 GCA_017743275.1 Chloroflexota bacterium
TTACAGAGTACCGTTGCCCACAGGCGAGGCCTGGCATGTGGAACTATTTACCAGATTTTGTGAACCTTCCTATGGTCCTTTACCGGTCCTGTTTGACTCTTCTCTGGCCTCATCATTAGCGCCGTTTCGCCGATTCCGGCATGTCTTTTTTCACGGGTACAGTTTTGAACTGGACTGGGACCGAATGTCGGAAGGGATTCGGCAGATAGGTTCGGTTTTTGAACGATTCAAGAGAGCCCTCTTCGCATACCTGGAAAGGTTGGATGTTACTATGACCCGCAGGTGCATCCGGTGATCGGCCCGCTTCTGGAGGGCGGTCCGGCCGCGCCGGTGGAGCGTTACGGCCTGCCGCATGAGGTAGCCTGCGTGGATGCCTGTCATCTCTGCTACACCGCGCGGGAGATGTTGCGGGAACGGTTCCCGGAATTCCTGGGGCCGGGGCAGATATATGGGGAGGGATTGGGTGGACGTTGAGCGCGTTGTCCAGTACTGGCTGACAACCGCGGCCGATGATTGGACTGCCGCAGAGCACCTGTTTCAAAACGGTGATTACCCTCACGCGCTTTTCTTTGCCCACCTGTACCTGGAAAAATTGCTGAAGGCGTTGATTGTTCGCTCCACAGGGGAGCATGCGCCGATCAGTCATCACCTGCGGTATCTGGCAGAGAAAGGAGGGCTTGACCTCACTCCAGAGCAGGAGGCATTCCTGGTACGGGTGACGGAGTACGCTGTCCGAACCCGTTATCCGGATATGGCATTGCAGTTCAAGCGGCAGTGCACTCGGGAATTCTGCAGGGCGGAAATGGAGCAAATCCGGGATTTTGGCGCATGGGTAGAGCGGATTCTCAAATCCTGAAAATTGTAGAGCATTTTCTGGAAGAGGTGGAGAAAACGGGCATCCGGTTGACAGCGGCCTACCTGTATGGGTCGTATGCGGTGGGCTCCGCTCGTCCGGATAGCGATATAGACGTGGCGCTCATATCCGATGATTTTACAGGGGATTTCCTGGAGGACCACCGGCGAATTGTCCCGGCGCTCCTGCAGAGCGACTCCCGGATAGAGCCGGTGCGGTTCCGTCCCGAAGAGTTTTGCGACGAGCATCCACTGGCCTGGGAGATCAAAGTGAAGGGGCGCAGACTGAGGTGATGCAAAGGGGAAATAACTAAATAACTGAGGAGGCATCCTTGACTGTCACCATTGCGCTGGCTGGCAAAGGAGGTACAGGAAAAACGACCGTTGCGGCCTGTCTCATCCGCTACCTGCTGGAGGAGCGGGGTGGGGCAGTGCTGGCGATTGACGCCGACCCGGCGATGAACCTGCCCCTGGTCCTGGGGATGGAGGTGGAGACCACTGTCGGCGACATCCGGGAGGATATGCTGGACCTGGTCCAGTCCAGCGGCGCGCTGGCGGGCTCCATGCCCGGCGGGATGAGCAAGCAGGAATATCTGGACTGGCAGGTCAAGATGGCGCTGGTGGAGGGGGACCGGGTGGACCTGCTGGCGATGGGCCGGCCCGAGGGGCCGGGCTGCTATTGCGCGGCCAATCAGATGCTGCGGGTCATCGTGGACCGACTCAGCGTCAATTACGACTACGTGGTTATTGACAACGAGGCCGGGATGGAGCACCTCAGCCGCCGCACCACCCGCGACGTGGATGTCCTGCTGCTGGTGACCGACCCCACTCAGCGGGGCGTTGTCGCGGCCCGGGAGATGGCGCGGATGGTCCCCGGGCTGGACATCCGGGTGGGGCGGACTTATCTGGTGGTGAACCGGGTGCGGGACGGCCTGCCGCCGCCGCTGGCGGATGCCGTCGCCCGGACCGGCCTGGAACTGATCGGGACGGTGCCCGAAGACCCCGCGATGGCGGAGTTTGAGATCTCGGGCCGGCCCCTGATCCAGTTGCCGACGGAAACGGCGGTCTACCAGGCGGTGCGGGACATCGCCCGGCGGGTGCTGGGATGAAGATTACAAAATCACGAACGAAGGGAGGCAGAAATGTACATTATTGCCGAGAATATCCACATCATTTCCCCTCGCGTGAAGGAGGCCATCGCGAATCGGGATGCCAGGTTCTTCCAGGACCTGGCGGTCCGGCTGGTGGAGGCCGGGGCCAGCGCAATTGATCTGAATATCGGCCCCCAGAAGAAAGCCGGGCACGAGATTCTTCCCTGGCTGACGGAGGTGGTGCAGCAGGTGGTGGACGTTCCCCTCTGTTTTGACACCACCAATCTGGCGGCCATTGAGGCGGCCTGCCAGGTGGTGACCAAGGCCCAGCCCATTATCAACTCCACCTCGGCGGCGCCGGAGCGGCTGGAGAAGGTTCCCCTGGTCGCCAAAAAGTACAACACCCGTCTCATCGCTCTCACGATGGGGGAGGGGATGATCCCGGTCAAGGCCGACGAACGGGTCAACATCGCCCTGGAGATTCTCATCCCCCGCATGCTGGAGATTGACTTCCCGATCAGTGACCTGATCATTGACCCGCTGGTGCTGACCGTCTCCGGCTGCCAGGAGTACTGCCCGGAGTGCATTGAGGCGGTGCGTACTCTGAAGTACGCCTGGGAGCCGCCGCCGCTGACCAACGGGGGCCTCTCCAACGTCTCCAACCAGGTGCCGGATGAACTGCGCCCCCTGCTCAACCGCACGTATATGGTGATGCTGATGGGCGCAGGGATTGATATGGTCATCGCCGACCCGCTGGACCGCCAACTGATGGAGTGGATTCGCATCGTGGAGGAGCGGGATGATTCCACCCCGGTGGGCCGTCTGCTCCTGAAGATTCACGACCGCATCGCGGCGATGGAGGAGCCCCAGCCCGAGGACGTGGACTTCTCCGACCCGGAGCAGGTGGACATCTGGAAGACGGTCCAGGTGCTGCTGAATAAGGTCAT
>JAGHZG010000003.1 GCA_017743275.1 Chloroflexota bacterium
GGACGGGGGCCTCCGGGATGACGGAGACCCGTTCGGAGGGCGTGTGGAAATACTGCTGCAGGTCGCGCGCCGTTGACTCGGAGACAGCGATCACCCGATGCGAGGCCCGCAGGGCCAGCGAGAGGGCCCAGCGGAAGAGCAGACGGGCCTGCCAGGTGGACTGGCGCGGGAAAAGGAGCGGAATCAGGTCGTGGACGGTGAGGACGGTCGGCCGGCCAACCCGGTACGGCATCAGGTAATAGGGGCTATGATAAAGGTCGGCGCGCAGACGGGCCAGGATACGGGGAACAGCCCACTGCTGGCGGAGCGCGAAGGGGGAGCAGGAGAGGTCCACGACGCGGACCCGCTCCCCCGCCAGGGCGGTCAGGTCCCAAGGAGAGGGCCGGGCGGGGTCGCGCAGGAGGACCAGACGCTCATCCGGGCCCAGCCGCGGGGCCATCGCCCGCGCCAGGTTGACGACGTATCGGCCAATGCCGGGGAAGTGACCGGTGGCGGTGCGGGCATCCAGGGTGTAGGTGAGCATAGCACAGTTTTCTCAAAATCGTCTCAATAGCACTTCTACAATACGAAGCCAATATCGGGGCAGAACAGTAAATTGTCCCCAGAGTAACCACTTCAGCGGTACAGACCCCGCACGAGGGATATCTTCTAAAGCGTATCGCATAATGAGCAACCCATTCCATACGATGAAGAAAGCACAGCCTATTATCAACCAGCGGAGAGAGACGCGCTTTTGAACAGACGCTATTAGCGCGGCGAGTCCGAGAGAAAAAGCGGGCATTGCGTTTGTGAAAAAACGCTGACCGAAAGATGCCCCAGCGTTCCAAACCTGCCAGGTAGCAATCAAGGACAACTGCAACACGAAATTGGTTGAGATAAGGCTACTCAGGCGGCGTTCGTGCTGCCACAAAAATCCCCATCCGATTGCCGCGAACAGTAGTAAGGGCGACCATACAAATAATCCCCGATTTGTGGAAAAAAGCACTTCAAGGAAATGCGGATGCAGCCAATCAAAGCCTATGTTCGCACTGGAAGCATAGGGGTTTAGCTCTATCCAGCGTCCAAACACAACTCGCCAAACTATGACTTGAGGAAGATAAACGACCCACCAAGCAAGCGAGAAAGTGGCTACATTGACTGCTGCCTGACTGCATTCTCTGAAGCTGTGGGAACGTTGCCACGAACGAATACCATTGACAAGGAACTCAGCTAATGGGAAACACACAAACATCGCGTTGATCTGTCGGACCAGGGCGCACAGCCCAGCCGTCGCTCCTCTTAATAAAGCGCCACGGAAGCTACGGTCTTCACGCGTTTGAAACCAGGTATACAGGTAGAGCGCGTAGGCAAAAGTGTCGTTGGCGTGGGACATTATCGGGTGGCTGTACATATAAAACACCAAAGGGCTTGATAGCCAGACAGCCAGGGTAGCAAGGACGCTGACAGAGGGGGAGAAAAGGGCACAACACAAACGATAGGTCAGAATAATGCCGATAAAAGCGTAAATAGCACTTCCCAGGCTAACTGCCCAAATATAGGGTGCTCCATATCCATCGGCAGCAACAGGAAATCCTAACCGGTCAGCAAGAGTAACCAACACATGGGCCAAAAGAAAGAAAGGCGACCAGAGAATGGCTGAGCCAACAGCCCACTCGTTATAAGTGTAGCCAGTAGGTGTTCGGCCCCGTTCTAAACCATAACCAAAATGCGAGAACTCGTCTCCCACATCCAGGTTACGGTCTATCGCAACCGTGCGGAGCCAGGAGTAGTATGCTACTGTGTCAAAACCATGAATCCAGGGTTTGAAGAGGAAAGGAAACAGCATCAGGAAAACCGCTAAGAGCACCAAGAGCCCTCTATCTTTTTCTCTTGGACGATCATCCATGCCAAAAACCCCCAAAGCATCACCGAAGTATAAAAAGGCATAGAGACCAGAAGCGGGTTGAACTCCAAATAGTGCCAGAATAATCCGTGAACATTTGTTGCCAGGTATCCCATCGCTGTGGGCAGTAGCATCCATCGCCAGCGAGGCTCGGCCAACGCATATTCTGCGACAACGAAAAAGGGAATCAGAAGCAACACCAGTTGATGATACCAGGTATGATGCATCACCAGATTGATCGCTGTAGTCACAAGTGCAAATTCCAGAGCCAAAAGGCGTTCTGAGCCATTTCTTGGCCAACAAAGTACCATCGTCAACCCAGCAATTATCAGGGATACCCCCCAGCCCAACCACCACGCCAATCCAGGGATGTTCGCTAAATACCAGCGCCTACCCTCAGCAACCATAAGCCGGGCGAAAAAACTGAAGACCGACTGGCTGGCTCCCGATGTAACCAGTTGCTTTGCCCCAGTAAGCAACAAGAAGTTGTCCACATAAGAAATTAGGCCATTCACCCCGATCAGAGGAACCGCTAAAAGCGACAGGAGGAAAAGAGCCGCAATGCTGGCCAGCACCGCCTGCCAACAACGGCGCCAGACCAAGTAGCCAAGA
The DNA here is from genome assembly GCA_017743275.1 of Chloroflexota bacterium. Classification (GTDB taxonomy): domain Bacteria; phylum Chloroflexota; class Anaerolineae; order B4-G1; family DUEL01; genus SpSt-77. The sequence continues at coordinate 2,495 of JAGHZG010000003.1, forward strand.
TGAGCCAAGGGAACAATTTTCAGCATTACCCCTGTTGCCACACTAATGCCTGTCCATAGGTACTGATGCCGAACGAAAGTGCAAAAGGCAGATACAACGGCGAGCAAAAGGAAACCATTCACCTGCCCAGCGTGAAGGGTAGTCAAAGGAGGGACAAAAAATAACAGCAAGGCCAAAGATAGTGTAGTGCCAGAAGAGCGCGGGAAAGTCTTTCCCAGGAGCCAAGCAGACGCGATAAACGCCATCGCTGTTGCCAACAGCCAAATGAAAGCGGCCCAACGAGGCGGAAAAAGGGTAAGAGGCCATACCAACAAAGCGGTCAGGGGGGGATAGAGGTACGGCATTGTATAATTGCGAATCCCCAACTCCTGCGCCAGGGAGGCCCATATGGCCGTATTATCGCCCACAGCATACATATCCACCTTATGAGCAAAGCCGTAAGCTGCCAGATAGTAAACATAGAAATCTAAGCATTTATCCCGCCAGATGACGTAACCAATCCAACCCGCATACAGCAGAGTAATCGCTGCAACGAGCAACTTATTTATCAATCTGGGTCGGTGCTGAAGGTAAAATTTGGCCTTCAATGTTTGAATTCCTCCGACAATCTTGCTACCCACTGATAGACTTCTACTGTTTTCCGTGCCGCACCCTCCCAAGAGAACCTCCCAGCCTTCTCTATCCCTCTGGCCCGCAGGGTGACCCGAAGTGCCTCATCCGTCAGCGCCCGCTCCATCGCTCCTGCCAGCGCCCGCACATCGGCGGGGTCCACCAGAAGCGCCGCATCCCCGGCCACCTCGGGCAGGCTGGAGGTGTTGGAGCAGATCACAGGCACCCCGCAGGCCATCGCTTCCAGCACCGGCAGGCCGAAGCCTTTGTGGATTCAGAATTGCCCCCGAGGGCCCCTGTAAACCCGGTAGGTGTTCTCCGACAAGACCACCAGGGAGTGCTGGAGTTCCTCCTCAGAGAGGACTCCAGCTTTAAGGAAGCGCTCCAACACATCGTTCACCGCCTCAACCGTCTGGTGTCTCAGCCGGAGAACGATGATGCCCACCTCGCCTCCCATCGCAGAATAGTAAATCTCTCCGAAGTCCAGATCGTGGGTGAGGATGATTCGCCCCTCACGCCTGGCTACATCAACGATTTCCGAGTCGCTCAGGCGCCAGGGCCCTTCTCTACGCAGGCTGTAGCAGGGGTAGCCCAGAGCCTCCAAGTAGTCAGCCGACTCCGGAGAGATGTTTTCATCGGCCAGGAAAGCGATCATGACGCCGGGACCTCTGCAGGGCCGAGGACATGGACCTCCTCGTAACGCATCCGTTGTTCAGCATATTCCAGGGCCGCCCGGATGTCCTCTTCCGTAAGGCCTGGATACGCTTCTATGATCCGCTTAGAATCGTACCCAGAAGCCAGCAGGTTGAGGATCAGATAGACCGGAATCCGCGTGCCCGCAATCACCGGTTTGCCCAACAGAATGTTCGGATTGACCTCAATTCTGCTTTTCATCCTCCACCTCGCCCGGTGAGTTTTCTACCAGTATAACCCAGGACGGTCAGCCCGTCAAAGAGGACATCCTGGTAAACCTTCAGGCTCATAGCAGCAGCTTCATCCCAGGAAAATCTCGCCGCTTGCTGCAACCCCCTTTCCCTCATTTCCCTCCATTTCCCCTCGTCCGTCAGCACCCGTTCTATCGCCCCGGCCAGGGCCCGCACATCGGCGGGGTCAACCAACAGCGCCGCATCCCCGGCCACCTCGGGCAGGCTGGAGGTGTTGGAGCAGATCACAGGCACCCCGCAGGCCATGGCCTCCAGCACCGGCAGGCCGAAGCCCTCGTAGAGACTGGGGAAGACAAAGAGGTCGGCGGCACTGTAGATGGCCGGGAGGTCCTCGTCGGGCACGTAGCCGGTGAAGATGACCCGGTCCTCCAGCCCCAGTTCCCGCAGGCGGCGGAAGAAGCCTTCGTAGAGCCAGCCCTTTTTGCCCACAATGACCAGTCGCAGGTCGCAGGTCGCAGGGAGCAGAGAGCAGGTCGCGGGTCGCAGGTCGCAGGGAGCGGGTCGCAGGGAGCGGGTTGCCAGGAGGTGGTGGAAGGCTTCCAGGAGCGCGGTGAGGTTCTTGCGGGGCTCAATGGTACCGACGTAGAGGATGAAGTGCTCCGGCAGATTGTAGCGGGCGCGGACGGCAACGATGGCTTCAGGGTCGGCCGGGCGGAAGCGGGGGTTCACCCCCTCGTAGATGACGGTGATTTTCTCCTCGGGGATACCGTAGAAGCGGACGGCATCCCGTTTGGTGCACTCGGAGACGGCGATGACCGCATCCGCCGCGCGCAGGAAGCGGGGCATCATCAGGGTCAGAAACCAACGGTTCAGGGGTTTATGGGTTTCGGGGTGGAAGAGGAAGATGAGGTCGTGGAGGGTAAAGACGGATTTGATTCGCCGGAAGTAGGGAAGGAGATGGTCTGTGGCATGGAAAAGGTCTACGCCAGGGAAGAGAGGGTCTTGCGGGATGCGGGCAAAATGGGCCAGCATGGCACTCAGCCGCCAGGGCTTGTAGGAAAGGGGTGTGGTGATCTTGGGAAAGCGCTCCAGGGTCGGGTCAACCCGGGCGGTAGCGGGGTTGTTATAGAAGACCACATACTCATTTTGCCCATCGGTGACCGCCAGGGCCAGAAGCAGTTCCTGGGCATATCGCCCCAGGCCCGCATGCTGATGTACGGCGGGGGAAAGGTCAAGGCAAACTCGGGCCATTATTAATTATTAACCAGCGCTGACATAGCCTGACTGGGCACCACCTTAAAAAGCAAAAACACCGAGATGACCAGTGTTATCAGGCTACAGCAACTGAACAACCCGAGGTAAATCTCTCGTCCCAAGAGATAATACCACGGTAAAATCCACACGCTGGCTGCCAACCCCGTGAACACCCGAAGACCAAGAAGCTGTTTCGGAGCCAGGGCAAAGAGACTGTTCTCGTCGCTCCACAGAATACTTAAACTTAAGAACAGGATTTCGGCTACATGATCATAGCGTCGGTGAGGAAGTGCAAGTAAATTCCACTGCATGGTAATTACAAGAAGCATAAAGGCTGCTGGTTGCTTTTTCACCCAAGATAAAGAATTTTGGAAAATCAAGTAAAATATTGCTATCAATAATCCCAGCGAGAACAGAGCGACCATAACTACACTCCAGGGCTCAAGACCCTTTAAAAGCGTGGCTGACAAATGTAAGCCAGGCATCCCACTGTGCATTAACATCAACCGGAAATTTTCTATAAGGATTTGATAAGGGGACACCTTGCTAATGAGAGCGATAAGCAAAGTACCAATTAACAGCACACTCAAACTGATTACAAAACCTTTGTACCATCTTCTGCACAGAAAATACAGCAACCCAGGGAAAGTAAGAGAATATTTGGAGAGAGCGATACCCAGCAAGATACCACCTACACTTTGAGATCGCGTCCCTATTACAAGAGCAGCCAGCATGCAAGCTAAAACAAAAATGGTCGTTTGACCAGTTTCTAATGCTTCCCGAGTAGCAATTAACGAATACGCCAAGAGCAAAATAATGAGCCCTTGCCGTGAAAAGGGCTCACAGCCCAGAAGACGTATAACCGAGTAGACTATGACTATAATCATCAGCAAGTTAATCACAAGCCATGCTGTAAGAGCATTGCTCCAAGAAAGACGGGCAAGTGGCGCAAAGATGATAACAACGGGCGCCAAGTTGGTAGGCATTGGGTCAATTACGAAAATGAATTCCGTAGCAATATGGCCATCCCAATATCGGATAGGCAAGGATGGCACAAGTTTTGTAAGAGCAGCGCCGTAAGGATCGGCCCGTTGCCAAAGAAAGTGTCCTGGATACCAGATAAGAGAGAAAAAGTCTATACCGGTTCTCTCTTTTGTCAAGATGCGTCCCAACGAAGTCGCTGCAATAATGATCATCAACCCGACCATAAAAGGGTAAAGCAGGCGCTGTCCCAGAATTTGTCGGCTCATTTTTCTGCTCCAAGCACCTCTTTGTAGAAATTAACGCTCAAACTGCCAGTACGCTCTTGACTGTAATGCGTTGCCGCCCGGACACATCCCCGTTCCGCCAGTTCCTGTCGCAATTCAGGGGACTCTTTCAGCTGTCGTAGGCACTCCGCCAGCGCGGTCGCGTCCCCTTCCGGGAAGATGAGCCCGGCATCCCCCACCACCTCGGGGATGGCCCCGGAGTCGGAACCCACCACAGGCACTTTGCAGGCCATAGCCTCTACCAGAATCCGACCGAACTGCTCTTTCCAGACCCGCGTGGTACAGGAAGGAAGTACCACCACGTCCACCCGGGCCAGGATTTCCGCCATCTTTTCCGACGATACCGGCTCAATCCAGCGGACCCGTTCCTCTATCCCCAGTTCCTGGCTCAGGGCTTCCAGTATCGGGCGGTCAGGCCCGTTGCCGATGAGCCAGAGTTCCACCCCGGAGCCCAGATCGGCCACAGCCTGCAGAAGCGTATCCAGCCCTTTCTCCGGCACAAAGCGGCCGGCGTAAGCCACCACAAAGGCCTCGGAGGGCTGGCGCCCCAGCGGGCGAAATACCCGGGTATCCACCCCGATGGGAGGGATTACTGCTATAGGGCCGGAGTAACCCATCTCCCGCAAAACCTGCACCCCCTCGCTGTTGGCACACAGAATCGCATCGGCCTCCTGGAGAGAGAAGCGGGTGACCAGCCGGACATACCAGCGTTTGGGGCGGTTGACATTCTGCCAGGTGTGAAGGATCAGTTTGGCCTGCGGCGCAAAAAGCCTCCGGGCCAGGGCGATCTGGAGGGCTGCCAGGCTATCGGGCTCCTCCTCGGCGTGGATGATGTGGGGCCGGATGGAGAGCAGGCCAAAGGTCAGGGTGCGGTAGAGGGCCCGATGGGGATCGTTGATTTTTCCTACCAGCGGGACTCTCCGCACCTGGCAGCCTGGGACAACCGGATTCACAACCACTTTCCCGTACTCGTCCTCCCAGAAGGCCGGGCGGACCAGCCAGAGGACCAGTTCAGATCGGGTGGCCATTATCTCCAGTTTCCGCTCCATAGAAGGGGAGCGGTAGCGAGCAATGTGCAGGACGCGAATCACCCCGGACGCCAAGCCATTGCCTCCAAAGTCGCGAAAATATCCTCCTGAGGACGAGTGAGCCGCTGCCAAGCCCAACCCAGAAGACGAACAGCCAGCCAAAGGGCCCGGGCCAGCATCCATGGGCGGGCGCTGCCATCGGCCAAGCGGCGCGCCAACGGAGCAGTACTCTTTTCCAACCATTTTGGCAGAGGCGGCAGCGGAGAGACCTTCCAGATGCGAATCCCGGAATAGCCTGCTTTCTCCAAGGCTACCTTGAGAGAGACATCGGTAAAGAGAACCAGATGGGCCGGTGGGCAGAACATGTTCCAGGCATCTGGGGCGTTCATCGCCTGCCAGTGACCGACATTGGGGGTAGACAGCATCAGCGCACCCCCAGGCCGGAGCCGCCGAACGAGCCGACGAAGTTCGGCGACAGGCTCCCGAAAATGCTCCACAACCTCCCACAGGGTTACAGCATCATATACTGCATCTTCGGGCAGTTTCTCTATGGAGGTCACGATCGGAACACCGAGCTGGCGAGCGGTCTCCTCCGCCATCGGCTCTGAGATTTCCACTCCGGCTACTTCCCAGCCATCAGCCCGGGCCAACTCCAGGAAAAAGCCATCGGCACAGCCCACATCCAGTAACCAGCCGCGCTCTGGAAGCCATCTCCCTAAAATCCATAGCCGTCGGCGAAAATGGGGAGCCAGAACCTTGTGCATCGCCACATAATCCCCATAACCGATTTCCGTGTTGCCTGCAAAATAGGAAGGGTCCTGGTAAATATTTGCCACTTCTTCGGCCGACGGCGCAGGTGCCACGTACGCGGCTTGGCATCGGTGACAGCGGACGTAGGAAAATCCTCGTCGGGAAACCACCGGGTGTGCATCTACAGAACCACACACCGGACAAGGCTCTGTCGCCACCATCATGCCTCCTAAACAGGCCTTTCACAGAGAGGGGATTTGATCTTCCACGCGAAACCGGTCCAACAACTGCCGGTCCCGCTCTGTCCAGATTCCACGCCCGCTCTGGATGCGGATCCGTTCTGACAACTTGGCGTAGTTCATAAACTTGGTGTAGCCCAGGATAATGGCCAACAACAGGCCCTGTTCCCCGTACCGCCAGAGGCCGGCAAAGAAGTAATGATAGAGAAAACAGCGTATCCCCCTGGCAATCGCCTCTATCAGGCCTGCCCGGCTGCGGGAGCGGTGCAGATACGCTGCCTCCAAATCAGTGTAAAAATTTAATGATCCATGGGCCAACGAAAGGTTAGTCACTGCGTAATGGTAAATGACGCCATCCAGTACTCCGTGCGGTTCGGGTACCCGTACCACTTCGTGCAAGGGCCGTTCCCAGATCGCCAGGCGACGGTCAAACAGGCGCGGAACTTCGGTGCGGCAAATCCAGGCCCGCAGCCGGGGATTTACCCGGCGACGCGTAGGGTCAGGGATCCAGCGCCCAGAAAACAGGTGGACCCGCTGGATATGATATGCGTTGAACTCGGGCAGGCGGTCCGTCGCGGCCAGGTAGCGAATTTCGTCGCGCAACTCTTCCGAAACCCGTTCATCCGCATCAATAAAAAGCACCCAATCATAACGGGCCTGGGTCTGGGCATAGTTGCGCTGGACTGCGAAATTGGCAAAGGGATGCTGGACCACCCGCGCGCCCGATCGCCGGGCAATGTCTACCGTCCCGTCCGTACTGAAGGAATCCACCACCAGGACTTCGTCCGCCCAGGCCAGACTTTCCAGGCACCCGGGCAGCATCTCTTCCTCGTTCCTGGTTAGCACAATCGCAGAAACAGGAATGGCCATTTTCGCCTCACGGATTCGGTGTTCTGTGCATGAGTCCCCACACATACCTCACCCGCTCTCCCGTCTCCCGGGGCCGCAGGGCAAAGGTCAGGGCGTAGAAGGCCAGAAACGCCCAGGCGGCCTTGACGAGAAGCCGCAGGAGAAGGCCCAGGTTCTCCAGGGGTACAACGCGAAGGACCGCCACATACACCAGCAGAACAGCGGCACCGACCAGTACAGGGAAACCGAAGGCCGCACTCAGGTTCACCGTCAGTTCGCGGCGGACGTAGCGATAGGCCAGCACCATCCCCAGAAGGAGAGCCAGCCCCACGGCCCCGCAGGTCCCCAGCGCCCCCCAGCGCAACGTCAGCGGGAGCCCTGCAAGGCCCAGCACCCCAACCTGTGCCCAGAGCAGTGTCGCCGCACGGGCCGGTTTGCCCATCGCGTTCAGCAATACCCCGGCGTTCTCCAGGTGGGGACGGACCACGAAAAAGGCAATGAGGATTTGCAATAAGAGGGCACTGGGCAGCCAGCGCTCGCCGTAGAGCAGAGCGATAATCTCGGGCGCAGCGATGAAGACAGCAATGGCCAGCGGCACCGCCACCATACCGATGGCCCAGGTCACCATCGTGGCGGTTTTCTCCAACCGGGGCCGGTCATCCTGCAGGCGCGCATATGTGTAGAAGGCGGGGTGAAGGAGCACGGCGTTAAAAAGCAACCCCGGCCACTGGGCCATCCGGTAGGCCCGGTCGTAGTAGCCCAGGGCCGTCACCCCGGCAAAGGTACCGATGAGGAAGTTATCCAGTTGGGAGAAGAGCATCCCGGCCATCAGCCAGAGGCCCGTCGTGGCTCCAAACCGCAGGAAATGCCGGGCCAGGTCCGGGCGGAACCGCCAGGGCTCGTCCCACAGGCGGGGCACTCTTCGCCGCACCACCCACCATACGCCCAGCCAGAAGAAACTGTACGTCGTCGTCTGGGCAACCAGACTCCACACCCCGCCGCCGTGGGTCGCCAGCCAGAAGGCAGGGATGTAGGAGAGGGGAAAAGCAATGCCCTGATACAGGCTGACAATTCCAAAATGCAATCCCTTCTCCAGCAAGGTCCCGGCGATGCTGGACAGCCCTTCCATAAAGGCGGCCAGGGCCAGGACCAGCGCGGCCCAGACGACCAGGCGGTCATACCCCAGGCGAAGCAGGATCGGGGCAGTCAGTCCCATCAGGACGGGGCCGCACAGGGCCGCCACGGCATCCATCGCCGCGTAGGTCCCCACCGATTCCCCCGTCGTCTCCCGGTACTGGCCAAAGGCGTACCCCAGCCCCAGTTTGGTCTGGAGCCGCAGGAGTTGGGCAAAGAACATCGCCAGGGCAAAGACCCCGAAATCGTCCGGGGAAAGGATACGGGTGAGGACGATATTGGCGACAAAGCCAAAGGCCAGGGTCCAATACGAACTCAGTGCCACCCATAGCCCGCCCCGCACCGCCCGGTAGGCCAGGGGGACTTCCGATGGAGATGGCTCGTCTGTCCGCAGCCCCATTCAACCTGCACTCCGCCGCAGCCAATCAGGCGGCTGGCGCGTTGAACACCCAGTGACGCCGCAGCCAGGGCACCCGATCAAAATCCGCATCATCGGTAGCGATATCGCTCAATCCCAGGCGCTGCATAACCGCTACATGCAGAGCATCCCGGGGCAGCAGTCCGAAGGCGGTAATGTTTCCCAGCATCTGCGGAAAATCCTCCTCGGCCACCGCTGCCAAATGTAAGTGCGGCAGCCGAACGAGACGGCGCAGCGCCGCTCCGATTTCAGACCCGCATCTGGCTATCGCCCCACTGGTATCCTCCCGCAACACCTGCAGGGGATCGCGCGGGTAGACATCTTTGATCCTCGCCAGGAGCAGACGATAGAATAACTCATCCATCGTCAAAATAGACGTATACGCTTCAATATCTCCCTGAACAGTCCGCTCCAAGAATCCTCGGATCATGGGCAGGTACACCGGATCGGACCGAAGATACATATAGAACACGTTGACATCTACATAGACTCTGCCCCTGACAACCTCATCGAGTCTCATAAAGGCCCCCGATTTTCAGATTGAAGTCATAGTTCTGAACGGGTTCCTCTCCTAAGCAGCCTGCCAGATCATCCAGAACCTTTCCCCAGTCCTCCTCGGCGGGCAAAATGCGAATTTCACCTTCCCGAACAATGACCCACACGTGCCGGCCCAGACGGGCTTCCCGCAGCAGCGGCGCCTCTAACCACAACCCCTCTTCCGTTATCGGTAAGTCTCTCACCCTTGTAGCCATTCTTTCCCTCCGCTCTAACGAATTGTAATACCCACCCATAGCCCGCCCCGCACCGCCCGGTAGGCCAGCGGAGTTTCCGGCGGGGACGGCTCGTCCATCGCGCGCTGGACCGCCTCTCGGTTCTGCACCTTTCTACGCTTCAACGGATGTGTAGACCCTCTCAGGTACCCGGCCAGTATGAAGGGTCACGACGAGTTCTCCCGCTCCCACCAGGCGGCGGGCAGAAGCATGCAGAAACTCCACACTGACCGCTTCCCCGTCCTCCCCATAACTGATGATTACACCACCGGGCTCCTCTATGGCATCCACCGGGGGCAAATCCCTCAGCACAAACAGAAGGATGTCCGCTTCGGGATCATAACGGATGCGCATGTTACTCCTCCCGCCAATACTTCTCTACCTTGCTCGTCCAGTAAACGGTAAGAATCTTGCGTCCTGCCTCTACTTCCACAAAAACCACTCGTAACAGGCCTGCCCCTCGCCTTGCTTGAGCGACCCAAGCCCCAAGATCGCCCGGCACCACCTGTTCAGGCGCATTCAACACATCCTCCACTTCCTGTCGGGTGATGCCCAACCTCCTCCGCCATTCTTCCTGGCGTTCTTCCGCATGCCGTGTCCAGATGATTCTCATGCGCTACCTTTGTGCCCTTGCATCTGCCTGTTCCTTCTGGTCTGATGCGCATTGACTACGACCTGTCCCCCGTAAAACCCCGGCAGGCCAGGGGGGTCTCATCCGCCACGGTCTCCCTTCTCCCGCTCCAGATAGGCCGCGATGGCCCGGGCGTAGGCATCAAAGTCGGTCAGACGCTTCTTGAAGAGGTAAGAGACCTCATTCCGCAGGTACGTCAACCTTTCTACGATCGCGTCGTCGGCGTCCCCCAAGGCCCACCTCCCGAATCTCCTTGAAGAGCACTGCGGTGAAGAAGTCATACATCGGCTTCAGGTCGGCGTAGATTTGGCCCGCCCGGACCTCAAACTCCACCCGCGCGGCCCGGTCCCGCTCAAAAATCAGATGCCCGTGCTTCAGGACCTGATGCTGCAACAGCGGCGGGGCGTCGTTCAGAACTACCAGGTCGGTGGGGCGGCCGATGACGCGCTCCGCCTCCCAGCCCAGCCGCAGCCGACGGTCAAAGCGGGTCTCCTCATCCAGGTCGGCAGACAACAGGACGGCGATGTCCACATCGCTCTGGGGACGCGCCTGTCCCCGGGCCACCGAGCCGAAGATGTAGGCCGCCACCACGTCCGGCTGAGAGGCCAGATATTCCAGCAGAGAGGACATCCACTCGTTCATCGCCGCCTCAGGCACTCCAAACATTTTACCACAAAGGATGCACAAAGGGCCCAAAGAAAACCTTCGTGTCCTTCGTGGTTTTCGTTATGAAATCACACCACCGTCACCACCGAACCGTTGGGAGTCTTGGTCACCTCAATGCGGGCCGGGAAGGCATCCCGCAGTTCCTCCAGGTGGGTGATCACCAGGATGCAGGCGAATTCGTCCTGGATGGCGTGGATCGCCTCCACCAGCCGCTCCCGCCCCTGAGCGTCCTGGGAGCCGAAGCCCTCGTCCACGAAGAGAGTCTGGAGTTGGGCGCCGGCCCGGCGGGCCAGCAGGCGGGAAAGGGCCACCCGCAGGGCGAAGTTGACCCGAAACTGCTCGCCGCCGGAGTAGTTCTCGTACGGGCGCTCGCCCAGTTCGTCCGCGATGCGGATGTCCAGGGTCTCGCGGACCTCGCCGGAGAGAATCTCCCGCTGGGTCTCCAGCCGGACGTGCATCCGCCCGCCCGTCATCCGGGCCAGCAGACTGTTGGCCTCTGCCTCTATTTCCGGCACGACGGCCTCTATGATCATCGCCGGGACGCCCTGGATGCCAAATGCGGTGCGGAGTTCGGCGTAGAGGGACTCCTGGTGGGCCAGTTCGGCCCGCCGCCGGAGACGGCTTTCCTTCTGGCGGGCCAGTTCGTCGCAGGCCGCCAGCCGCTGCTGGGCCGCGCCCAGGCGCTGACGGGCCAGGGACTCCGCCTCCTCCACCCGCCGCAGTTCCTCCTCCAGCGCCGGGGCCTCCCGCAGACGCGCCTCCAGCGCGCGTGCCGTCTCCTCCAGTTCTCCCTGACGGGCCTGGTCGGCGGCCACCTGCTCCTCCCAGCGGCGACGGGCCTCCGCCAGCCGGGCCAGTTCCCGCTCCTCCCGCTCCACGCCGGTCCGGGCCTCCGCCAGTTGCTCCCGCCGTTCGGCGTAGACCTGGAGTTCCCGGACGGCCCGGCGGGCCTCCTCGTGGGCGACGGCGTCGTAGCCCAGGGCCGTCTCCTGCGCGCGCACCTCCTCCAGCGCCGCGCGCTCGGCATGGGCGTAGTCCTCCGCCGCCAGGGTGGCCGCGATGCGGTCGTGTTCGGCCCGCGCCGCCTCCAGTTCCCGCTCCGCCTCCTGTCCCGCACGGATGCGCTCCGCCAGCGCCGCCACTTCCCCCTCCAGACGGGGAAGTTCCTGCAGCGAGGCCTCGTTCGCCCGGACCTCCGCCTCCAACTGTTTGATCTCCTCGCCCAGTTCCTTCAACCGCGCCGCGTTGGCCCGGTACGTGTCTCCCTTCTCCCGTCCCTCCCGCTGCATCTCCTCCAACAGCCGCAGACGGTCCGGCTCGGTCAACGGACGACGACAGAGGGGACAGACCGCCTCCGCCCCCTCCAGCATCTCTATCCGCTCTTTCAGGACCTCCATTTCCTGCTTGAGGGACTGGTTGACCGCCCGGAGTTCCGTCATCTCCAGGGCCAGGCGATCCAGGGATTGTTTCGCGGCATCGTTTTGTTGACGGAGTTCCTTCAGGGCGGCCGCCTGGGCCACCAGTTCCTCGTGACGGCGCAGGATGTCGGGGGTCACCCGACGGGCAACCAGCATCCGGATTTGCTGGGCGGCCCGCTCCCGCTGGAGTTCCAGTTCGTGGCGGGCCCGGTTGATCTCCGCCTCCAGCGCGCTGCGCCGCTCCCGGAGTTGGGCCAGGGCGGAGAGTTTCTCACTGTAGCGCCGCTCCCGCTCCAGCGCGTCCTGGTAGGCCGCGTACCCCCGCTCTATCTCCTCCGCCTCGTCCAGCAGGGCACGGTATTGGGCCCGGCGTGCCTCCCGCTCCCGTCGCTCCTGCTCCAGCGCGTCCAGTTCCCGCCGGGCCTGGTCCAGGCGCGCGGCCAGTTCCTGCCGTTGCTCCTGGACGCGTCGGTAGTCGCCCCGGGCCCGCTCCATTTCCTGCCAGGCCTCCCGGAGACGACGGAGTTCGGCGCCCCACCGCTCCGCTTCCTGCCGGGCCTCCTCCAATTGGGCCTCGTACTCCGGGCGGCGGGCCAGTTCTTCGTCTATCTCCGCCAGGCGCATATCGTTCAGGCGGGACTCGCTCTGAATCTGGACCAGGCGATTTTTGGCCCGTTCTTCGTACTCCTGCCAGACGTCCAGGCCCAGGATGTCGCTGAGGACCCGTTTCCGCTCGGCGGGCGTCTTGACCGTGAACTCGTCGGCGCGGCCCTGGCGGAGAAAGGCCGAGTTGACAAAGGTGTCGTAGTCCAGGTGGAGAATCCGGACAATCTTCTCCTCAGTGGCGCGGATGGAACTTTCCGAGAGGGAGCGCCAGCGGCCGTCATCCTGAATCTGGAATTCCAGCAGGGTGGAGCCGCGCTTGCCGCCGCGCCGCTGGCGGATGACCCGGTAGAGGTTATCGCCCAGGCGGAAGGCGAAGTCCACCGCCATTTCGTCCGCGCCCTGGCGGATGAGGTCATCGTCCCGGCGAGACCGGGCCGTTTTGCCCCAGAGGGCCCAAGTGATGGCCTCCAGGAGCGACGACTTTCCGGCGCCGTTCTCCCCGCTCAGGCAGGCGACGTGGATGCCCGCGAAATCCAGTTCGGCCTGACGGTAGGGCATGAAGTTGGTTAGGGAAAGTTTGTATGGGATCATGGCAC
>JAGHZG010000386.1 GCA_017743275.1 Chloroflexota bacterium
AAGGAGGCCCCCATGCCCAACTATCGCCGTAGCCTGACCCTGCTCTTCATCTTCGTCTTCGTAGACGTGCTGGGCTTCAGCCTGATCCTGCCGCTGCTCCCGTACTACGCCGCCACCTTCGGTGCAACGGCGGAAGTGGTGGGGCTGCTCCTGGGGGTCAACGCGCTGACGCAACTCCTGGGCGCTCCTGTCATTGGCCGCCTCTCCGACCGTTTCGGCCGCAAGCCGCTCCTGCTCCTCAGCCTGGCCGGGACGGTGGTGGGGTTCCTGATGCTGGGGCTGGCCCGGTCGCTGGCCATGCTCTTCGCCAGCCGGGTCGTGGACGGCTTCCTGGGCGGCAACATCTCCCTGGCCCAGGCCTACATCAGCGACGTGACCGAGGGGAAGGAGCGCACCAAGGGCTTTGGCCTCATCGGGGCCGCCTTCGGCCTGGGCTTCATCTTCGGGCCGGCCATCGGCGGCGCGCTGGCCGGAGGCGGCAACTACGCGCTCCCCGCGCTGGTGGCAGCGGGGCTGTCGCTGCTGAACCTGCTGGGGGTGCTGCTGTGGCTGCCGGAGTCGCTCCCGCGCGCAGAACGGGAACGGCGGGCCAAAGAGCCGCGCGCCGCCTTCTCCCTGCGCGTCCTCTGGGAGGCGCTGAGCCTGCCCTGCGTGGGGCCGCTCCTGCAGATCCAACTCTTCTTCAGCCTGGCCTTCACCCTCTTTGAGACCGTCTTTGCACTCTTTGCCCGGGAACGGTTGGGGCTGGACGCCCGGACGACCAGTTTCGTCCTCACCTACGTGGGGGTGCTGGTGGTGCTGGTGCAGGGGGTGGGGATTCGCCTGCTGGTGCGGCGCTTCACCGACAAGCAACTGGTCTTCGGCGGGAGCGCGCTGCTGGCCCTCTCCCTGCTGGCCTGGGCCTTCTCCCCGTCGCTGGGGGTGCTCCTGGTCGTGCTGGCCCCGCTGGCGCTGGCCTCGGGCGTCCTGCGGGTGGCCGTCAACACCGCGCTGACCCGCTCCGTCTGGCCGGAGGAGGTGGGCGGAATGCTGGGGCTCTCCGCCGCGCTGAGCAGTGTGACCCGCGTCGTCGCCCCGACGGTCGGCGGCTTCCTGCTGGGCCGGGTAGGGGCACCTGCGCCGGGCGTGCTGGGGGCGCTGCTGATGACCTGGCTGGTCTACTACACCTGGCGGCGGGTGCTCTTCGTGCCCGACCTGGCATGTCCAGCGCCGAGGTTGACCGACGGTTGACCGGACCGCCATAGAAGCGCATCTGGAGGCGGGATATGTCTTCTGGTTTCCGAAGCGTTCTCTGGATGATCCTCGTCCGACTGCTCTATCAGGACTGGCTGCGCCGGCCCATCGTGTGGCTGGTGGAGCGGCGGCTGCGCGCCCCCCTGGAGCGCGTCCATCCCACCTGGCGGGAGATTGAGCGGCAGCGCCGCCTGATCTACTCTGCTGTCGTGCACACGGTTGACCGGGTGATCGGGCAGCGGCTGGTCTCCCCGCCCGTGGCGGCGGTCGTCGCCCGCCTGTGGAGCGGGGCGCTGAAACCGTCATCGGGTCAGCGCGCGGCCGCCCGTCGCTTCCGTCAGGAGCACGGTAGCGACCCGCCGTGGTTCCTCGTCATCAGCCCCACCCAGGCCTGCAATCTCCGCTGCGCCGGCTGTTACGCCGACTCCGGCCCCAGCGATGCCCATCTGGACTGGGACACTCTGGATCGCGTGATGACCGAGGCCGAACAACTGTGGAATGTCCCTCTATTTGTCTTTTCCGGTGGCGAACCGCTGACCTATCGTTCTGCAGGCCACGACCTCCTGGACATCGTTGAGCGGCACGCCGACCGCCTGTTCCTGATGTTCACCAACGGCACGCTGATTGACCGGGCGACGGCGCAGCGCCTGGCCCGGCTGGGCAATCTCACCCCCGCCCTGTCGGTGGAGGGCATGCGCGCCCGCACCGACGAGCGGCGCGGGCCGGGCACGTTTGACCGCGTCCTGCGTGCCATGGCCGAGTTGCGCCAGGCCGGCGTGCCGTTCGGCATCTCCGTCACTGCCACGCGGGCCAACTGTGAAGAAATCCTCTCCGACGAGTTCCTGGACTTCTTCTTCCACCAGCAGGGCGCTTTCTACGGGTTCATCTTCCAGTACACGCCGATCGGTCGCGGCTGCCACATGGACTGGTTACCGACCGCTGAGCAGGCCATCGCGTTCTGGCGCCGTTCATGGGAGGTGGTTGAGAAGAAGCACCTGTTCCTGCTGGACTTCTGGAACCACGGGCCGCTGGTTGAGGGGTGCATCGCGGCGGGGCGGGACAGGGGCTATCTCTACATTGATTGGAACGGCCAGGTGATGCCGTGCGTTTTCTTTCCCTACGCCGCCGCCAACATCCACCGGGTCTACGCTCAGGGCGGCACGCTGAACGACATCTGGGCGGCGCCGTTCTTTGCGGCCATCCGTGCCTGGCAGCGGGAGCACGGCTACGGCCAGCGCGAACTCAAGGCGGAGCACAACTGGCTTCGCCCGTGCCCCTTCCGCGATGATCACGCCCGGTGCCGCGAGTGGGTGGCCCGGTACGGCCCGCAACCTGCCGACGAGACGGCCGCCGCCGCGCTGACCGACAAGAACTACTACGAGCAAATGGTCGCCTATGGACAGGAGCAGAGGGCCTGCACCCAGCCGCTTTGGGAGCAGGTATATGTCCATTCGGGGGCCGACGAGTGGTGACAGCGCATATGAAAACCAAACCGTATATCCTGATATGGCTTCTGATTCTGCTGGGCTTGAGCAGGCTGGCCGTTGTTTCCTTGCCCGATCTCAACGCCCAAACTTTGCTCACCCCGCGCGCCTACCTGCCGCTGGTGATGGGCGGCCAGGGGATGCCCACCCCCACGG
>JAGHZG010000387.1 GCA_017743275.1 Chloroflexota bacterium
AGGGGGCCGGTGGCAAAGACCAGTTTGTTCTCCGAGGAGAGGGGGTCCACCCGGGGATCCATCTCGTTGTAGAGGTAGCGGATGGCCCACCCCCGTCCGCCGATAAAGTCCCGCGCCATACGGGGGTCCACCTCTTCTACGGAGGTCTCTCCGGTGGTGAGGTTGACTCTGAGGATTCTGCCGTTCCAACCGTACATTTTGCCTCCTGAGGTGAGGGGTGATTGAGGTTTAAAACGGTCCGTCAGCCGCCGCCGATGGCCGGGAAGAGGCACAGGACGTCCCCTTCCTGCAGGGCCTGGCCCGGCTGAGGGGTACGCCCGTTCACCAGGACGACGCTCTCCTCCAGCGGCACAGGCAGTTGGGCCAGGACATCCTCCACCCGGACGTCCGGCGGCACTTCCGCCTCGTAGGAAGAGGATGAACAATCCGGGGGCAGGTACTTCTGGTAGTTTGCCAGGAGTTTAATGTGGATTTTCACGGGTACAATCCTCCTCCAGGATACGGATAATTCTACCATAGAGAACGACAGGGGCAACTGGGCCAACTTCGGGAAAATTTACCCGACGGTGAACCGTCGGGCTCAATCAACAAAGCCCCCTTCGGGGGCTAATCATACCCGAAGGACTTTGTCTGATAAGCCCGGACGTTTATGTCCGGGCGATTCTTATTCGTAACTATTCAGGCTTCCTCACCCCACCCCCGCCGCCTGCGGCGGCGCCCCCTCCGTAGCGGCGAAGCCGCTGGGGGAGGGATGAGGCTGAACAGTTACTTTATACATCCCTTTGCGTCTCTGTGTCTTTGTGTGAGGCCTATCTCACCCCCACAGGCGGCGACGGCCCGCCGGACCGTCTCCAAATCCGGGCAGTAGAGAGCGCCCGGCGGAGCGGGCCGTTCGCTCACGGCGATCAGAACCGTTCTCTCCCGACACGGAATCGCCAGGTCCACCACGTACTCCACCCCGCCCTTGCGCACGGGATACTCCCGTTCCGGCTGGAATCCCGCCTCCTTCAGGGTGACGAACAGTCCGTCCGCACCGGAGGCGAAAAGGTCGTTGATCTCCTGCGCAGCGGTGAAGCGGTCCCACGTCGTCTCAATGAACGTGATCCGTCGCCAGCGCAGGCTGGGGATGGGCCGCTCCAGGTGGACCAGCGGGCCCAGTTGGAGTTGATAGTAGAGGTCGTCGGCACGGGGGTGGTGCAGTTCCCCGGGCAGGAGATCCCGGCGGCGGGCCAGTTCGTGCCCCCGGACGGGGGCGTACCAGTGAATCGCCCAGCCTTCTTCGCCGAAGGCGCGGGTAAAGTAGAAGGCCAGCACGGCGGCCTCGGTTATGCTGGGCGGGGCATACCGCACGGGGATGCGGTACCATCCCTGGTCGCGGGCGATCTCAAAGTCCCGCCGATTATTCATCACGGCAACCAGGACGCGGTCTTCCGGATGGAACATCGCCGTTATTATACACCGGCCCCTGCAAGTATCAAGCGCGTCTTTTTGGGGGAAAACGCTGGGGCGGCGGCCGCAGGCCGCCGCCCCAGCGTTCTCTCCGCTGCAGGAGGTTCACCGCAACCCATGCCGCTCCAGCAGCGAGTCATCCGCCAGGAGGAGCGCCGTGGGGCCGTCGGCGACGACGACCCCGCCGTCCATCACCACGGTCCGGGGCAGGAGTTCCGCCACCAGCCCCAGGTCGTGGGTGGCGACCAGCATCGTCTGCGGGAGGGCCCGCAGGACCTCTATCAGCCGTCGGCGGGCGCGGGGATCCAGCCCCGCCGACGGCTCATCCAGCAGCAACACTTCGGGCTGCATCGCCAGTACGGTGGCGATGGCGGCCCGCTTTTTTTCCCCCGCGCTCAGGTGGTGGGAAAGCCGTCCCTCAAACCCATCCAGACCCACCTGGCTCAGCGCGCGAGTAACCCGCTGGCGGACCTCCGCCTCGGGCAACCCCGCGTAGAGGGGTCCGTAGGCCACGTCGTCAAAGACGGTGGGGGAGAACAACTGGTCATCGGGGTCCTGGAAAACCAGGCCCAGACGGGCCCGCAGGCGGCGCGCGTTGCCGTCGTCCAGGTCCTCTCCGAAGACGCGCAGGGTCCCCTTTCCCTTCAGCAGACCGACCAGGGCCAGCATCAGGGTGGATTTCCCGGCGCCGTTCGGCCCCACCAGTGCCACCTTTTCTCCCTCCGTCAGAGTCAGATGGACACCCCGCAGGGCCTCCCGTCCGTCCGGGTAGGTCAGGTGGAAGTCGCGAATTTCAATCACGGGCCGCATCGGGCGCGGTTCCACCTCCTACCCGTGCGCGTGGGGGTGGGGGTGTTCGTGCTCCGGGGAGGCCGGTGCGCCGCCCAGGTGGTCCAGCGCGCCCTGCAGGGCCTCGTTGGCCTGGGCCAGCATCCGGGCCGCAGTCAGCAGGTGGTCGGCCACGTGAACTTCCCCGGCCTCGCGGGCCCGTTCGGCCCATTTCCGGAACTCTTCCGCGTGCTCCTCGTTGTGCTCTATCCAGTGCGGGAGCAGGCGCTGCAACCGGATACGGTCATCCGCAGAATTGGGTCCGTGCATCGTTCCCCCTGGGGTCGGTCGTCAATGGTCAGTGGTCAGATGAACGGTGTGCCGGAGGAAGTCAATCCGCACAATCCGGCCGCGCACCCATTTCTGTTCCCCCAACAGGCCGGTCAGCCGGTAGCCGTCCCCTTCCGGCTGGAGCAGGATGACCTCCTCCATGACCGGACGTCCGCTGGGGTCGTTCTCCAGATAAACCTTTGCTTCACACATTTTGCCTCCGCAGGCACGAGAAAGAAGGTCCTTTACGCTATGTGCAACTTCCACTGCTGGATTGGTAGTCAGCCGCTTCTGGCCCCTCCTCATCCCCCCGGCCCCCTTCTCC
>JAGHZG010000388.1 GCA_017743275.1 Chloroflexota bacterium
TATGGCGGAGGGCGTCGGCCTGACCGCACGCTCGTCCCTGAAAGAGGCCATTCCGGCCTTTCAGGACTACATGCGCGCGCGGGACTTCAGCCCGCATACCATTCGCTCCTTCACCTCGGACCTGCGCATCCTGGGCGAGTACATCGGCATGGAGACGGCAGTGGGCGACATCGGCACCCGTGACCTGAACCGATTCGTCCACTGGCTCACCGACGAGCGGGACGTCCCCTGCACGCCCAAGTCCCTCTCCCGCCGGATCACCACCCTCAAGGTCTTCTTCGGCTGGCTGGCGGAGACGGGCGTCCTGCCGGAGGACCCCGCCGCGCCGGTCATCCACCGACCGGTGCTGACCGGCCCGCCGCGGGTGCTGCGCGAGGAGGAGATCGCGCGCGTGTTAGAGGTGACGGAGGCTCTGCGCCGTGCCGACCCCCCGGATGCCCGCCCACATCTCCTGGTCACCCTGCTGCTGCACACCGGCATCAAAAAGGGCGAGTGCATGAACATCGCGCTGGACCACATAGACCTCTCCGATCCGGCGCGACCGATGTTGTGGGTGCGGTACGCCAGCCCGCGCCGGAAGCACAAGGAGCGGCGCCTGCCGCTGCCCGCCGACTGGCCCGCCGTTCTGGCCGAATACCGCGCCCAATACGACCTCCAGGACCGACTGTTTCCCTGCACCGCGCGCAATCTGGAGTACGTGCTGGACGACGTGGCCCGGCAGGCCGGGCTGACCGAAGGCCTTTCTTTTGAGACGTTGCGCTGGACCTGCGCGGTGCGCGATTACCGCGCGGGCATGACCCCGGAGCAGTTGCGGCAAAAACTGGGCCTCACCCGCATCTCCTGGCGGGAAGTGGAGCCCAAAATCGCCCGGCTGGCGGGGAAATAACGACGGACGACAGACCACGGACGACCGACCACCGACGACGGACGACGGACGACCGACCACCGACGACGGACGACGGACGACAGACGACAGACGACAGACCACAGACGACGGACGACAGACGACAGACCACGGACCACGGACGACAGACGACAGACCACGGACGACAGACGACGGACCACAGACGACAGACCACAGACCGCAGACGATTAGCGATACGCGATAAGCGATTAGCGATACGCGATACGCGATAAGCGATAAGCGATTAGCGATACGCGATAAGCGATAGGCGATCAGCAATATGCGACCTGCGACCTGCGACCTGCGACCTGCAACCCACCCTGTCCTGATTGACGGTTCCCGGCTCATCGCCGAGGCCTGTGTCCGGGCCGGGGCCGACGCCTACGTCGGCTACCCGATTACGCCGGCCAGCCTCATCTTCTTCTACGCCAGCCGCCGCTTCCCCATCGCGCTGCCGGCCCCGGACGAAATCACCGCCCTGCAATGGATGGCGGGCCTCTCCGCCGCCGGACACCTCCCGGTCTCCGCCACCTCCTTCCCGGGATTCGCCCTGATGGTGGAGTCCGTCAACATGGCCTATATGATGGAACTCCCCATGCTGGTCATCCTGGTCCAGCGGCTGGGGCCGGCCACCGGCACGGCGACGGCGGGCGCCCAGGGCGACCTCCTGCTCCTGAACGGCCTCATCTCCGGCGGCTACCCGCTCCCCGTCTTCTGCATCTCCGACCTGGAGGACTGCTGGCTCCTTCCCCCCGTCGCGCTGCGGACGGCGGTGGACCTGCGCACGCCGGTGGTGCTCCTGACCTCCAAAGAGATGGTGATGACCCAGGAGAGTTTTGACCTGGCGCGCCTGGCGGAGATAGAACCGGTCCGCCGGACCTTCTACGACGGCCCCGGCCCGTACTGTACCTACGACGCCGGTAACGGCCTGGTCCCGCCTTTCCTGCCGGCGGGCAACCGTCGGCACCAGGTCCGGCTGAACGCCTCCACCCACGACCGTTGTGGCATCATCCAGCACACCAGCGACGAGGCGATGGCCAACACCCGCCGCCTGCAGGCCAAAGTGGAGGCCGGGACTCCCGTCCTGTACCACCTGGACGAGCAGGAGGGGGCGGAGACGCTGGTGGTGACGTACGACATCACCACCGGCGCGGCGCGCGAGGCGGTGACGGCGCTCCGGGCGCGGGGCATCCCCGTCTCCCTGCTGGTCCTCCGGACGCTCCTGCCGCTCCCCAACGTCTACCTGGAAACGATAGACCGCTACCCGCGCGTGGTGGTGGCCGAGGAGAACCACCAGGGCCAACTGGCGCATCTGCTCTTCGGACGGCGCATCCCGCCGCACGTCCGGACCGTCACCGCCATTGGGCGGATGATCCGGCCCGACGAAATCATCCAGGCCCTGTAGGGGCAACCCCTCGGGGCGTGGCCCTTGCGGTTGCCCTAATTAGAGAATATATTTTTCATTGCGGCGGCAAAGCCGCCGCAATGAAAAATATATTTCTAATAGGTATCCTATGAACAGTTTCCTGATCAAACCCGAACTTCCATACTGCAAAGGCTGCGGACATCGCCTTATCGTCCGCAACACCGTGAAGGCGCTGGAGGCACTGGGCGCGTCCCCGCTGGACGTGGTCCTGGTGACCGACATCGGCTGTCACGGCATCGTGGACGGCCACTTCGCCACCCACACCGTCCACGGCCTCCACGGACGGTCCGTCGCGCTGGCGGCGGGCATCGCCATGGGGCTTCCGCCGGAGAAGAAGGTCATCGTCTACATCGGCGACGGCGGCGCCACCATTGGCCTCCAGCATATCCTGGAGGCCGCACGGATGAACGTGGACCTGACCGTCGTTGTCCACAACAACATGCTCTACGGGATGACGGGCGGGCAGCCCAGCGGCCTGACTCCCACCGGCTTCCGGACCGTCCTGACGCCCCAGGGGTACCCCCTCCCCCACCACGACC
>JAGHZG010000389.1 GCA_017743275.1 Chloroflexota bacterium
ATGGGTCTTTGAGCGCCCTCGGGGTGAGCGCCGAACAGGCGGTGGCGGATTTGGAGCGGGTTGAAGGAGTTGGTTCGGGAGAGGCAACCGGAACAGGGGCAGGAGTTGAAGACGATGCTGGAGCGGTATTTAGGGGCTTCGCATAACTACCTGCCCGGGGGCCTCTGGGCAAGCCCCATAAGAGAAGACGCTGGCGGAGGTACGCCCCTGTAGCGCAGGCCGCCAGGCCTGCATGCAGGCTGTCCGCCTGCGCTACGTTATCTGCAACCGATCAGGGGAGGTAGTTACCCTTGATTTGGTAATTGTTGGCCACTCCGCTCCTCCAGCATACAGTTTTGCTGGATATGATACCGCAATGGCTCACCATTCAAAAGAGGCGGGTAATTGCACAGGTCGCAAATTTGCCACGAATTTCACGAATTGGCACGAATTTTTAATTCGTGTAAATTCGTGCGATTCGTGGCAAAAAAGGCCAACGGCTGAAAACGTGCCTGGTACGTTCGGAGCGGCGAATTCTACACTTCCATCACCGCGGCCAGTTTCCAGAGTTCCAGGTTGATCTCCTTGCAGAAAGCCACCGCTTCCTCCAGCGGCGTGGTCACGGCCCGGTCGTGGCGCCAACCCACCATGACGCCGCGCTCCCCCCGGATCAACGCTTCGGCGGCTGCTGCGCCCAGTCGGGTCGCCAGCAGCCGGTCAAAGGCCGATGGCCGCCCGCCCCGCTGGATGTGCCCCAGAACTGTCAGGCGAACCTCAAACCCCAACTCCTCCCGGCGGCTGTTCAGATAGTCCACCAGGGCGCGGGTGCCCGGTTTCCACCCTTCGGCGACGATAATGATGCAATGGGCCTTCCCCCGCACGTACGTATCGCCGATAACCCGCGCCACCTCCTCCATCGTCGTCTCCACTTCTGGGATAAGGACCAGTTCGGCCCCACCGGCCACTCCGCTGGCCAGCGCCAGGTAGCCGCAGTTGCGCCCCATCGTCTCAATCAGAAAGGCCCGGTTGTGGGAAGAGGCGGTGTCCTTAATGCGGTCTATGGCATCCAGGATGGTGTTCAGCGCGGTGTCCACGCCGATGGCGATGTCGGTGCCGTTGACGTCATTATCTATGGTGGCGGGAACGCCGACGACGGGGAAGCCCATGCGGTGCAGTTCCAGGGCGCCGATGAGGGAGCCGTTGCCCCCAATGACGACCAGACCGTCTATATCCAGCCGATTCAGGGTGCGCAGCGCTTCCCGACGCCCCCTCTCGGTCTGGAACTCCGGGCAACGGGCGGTGCCCAGAAAGGTGCCGCCATGGCCCATGATTCCGCCCACGGCCCGCCGGTCCAGTTCCACCACCTCGCCGTTGATCAGGCCCAGGTAGCCCCGCCGGACGCCGATCACCTCTGCCCCCAGATGGATGGCCATCCGGGTCACCGCTCGGATGCAGGGATTCAGCCCCGGCCCGTCGCCGCCGCTGGTCAGCACCGCGATGCGCTTCATCTCCGCCTCCGGCCCATTCCCACCTTACGTTTCACATTTTACGTTTCACGCTTTACGTTTGTTGTTTTACGTGTTTTACATCTCCCGCCCAACGTTTCCCGACGCACAATTAATACAGAAACATTGGCTTCCCGTGGACGTGCATCACTTTGGGACGGTATTCTTCTATATCGTACAGGGCCCGTACGTCCACATGTTTGACCCCCAGAGTGGGTGATTCCGCACTCACGTCGGTATAGCGCCCTTCCCGCAGAGCGACCATCCGTCCGAACTTTCTCTCCTGGATCAGGTCCATTGCGGTGTTGGCGAAGTTGACGGCGACCATGATGTCCAGCGAGTCGGGCTCACCGGAGCGCATCAGGTAGGCCAGTTCCTGGCACATCGTCCCCTCGCCGGTAATCTGTTCCAGCCGCTTGGCGGTCACGGCGCCGATGCCGCCCAGTTTCTTGTGACCGTAGGGGTCGGGGACGCCGGACTGGATGACCTCTTTCCCGATCTCCCGGGCACCCTCCGAGATGGTCACCATCGCGTAGCGGCTGGGGTTCTCGTATTTGTCCTTGAGCAGCAGGCGGGCCAGTTTCTCAATGTCAAAGGGAACTTCCGAGATGATAGCCCGGTCCGCCCCGGCCAGATAGGCCGCGATCAGGGAAGTCTCACCGGAGTGGCGGCCGAAGAGTTCCACCACGCAGATGCGCTCGTGGGAGCCCGCAGTGGAACGCAGTTGGTGGATGAAGCGGACGCTGCGGGTGACAGCGGTGGAGAAACCGATGCAGTAGTCGGTGCCGAAAACGTCGTTGTCCATCGTCTTGGGGATGCTGACGATGGGGAAGCCCTCGCGGTGGATTCGGGCCGCGTACCCCAGGGTGTCCTCCCCGCCGATGGGCACCAGGACGTCTATCTTGAGATGTTCCAGCACGCGCAGGACGTGGGAGGTGAAATCCACGTTCCCGTTTTTATCCACCGGGAACTGCTCCGGGTTCAGGAACGGCGGGGCCTTATCCGGCGCGACCCGGCTGGGGTTGGTGCGGGACGTGTGCAGGAACGTGCCGCCAGTCCGGTCAATGGTGCGGACGATGCCCTTATCCAGCGGGATCACGTTCTCCGGCTGAGGGGACGGGTCATCGGGATTGTAGTACAATAATCCGGCCCATCCCCGGCGGATGCCGATCACTTCGTGCCCTTCATCCACCGCCCGGTAGACCAGAGCCTTGATGCAGGGGTTCAGTCCAGGAACGTCGCCTCCTCCAGTCAAAACTCCGATTTTCATCTTCCCTTCCTCCGAACAGTTTTGATGGATATTTCGTAGCATTATACCATATCATCCGGGGTGTGGCAAAATGAGGCTGACTCGTAACGATTCTGTCTCACCCCACC
>JAGHZG010000390.1 GCA_017743275.1 Chloroflexota bacterium
CCCCACGCCGCGACGCCCCCCAGACCCACCAGCCCGAGACCGACCAGGTCCATCAGAGAAACGGCGTGGGAGGCGTCCATCGTGTACACAGGACCCCCCTCGTAGGGATCGGGGAGCGCCATCACCAGAAGGCCGCCCAGAATCCCCAACAGACCGACAACAGCCAGAACGAACACTCCCTTCACGTTTCACTTTTCACTTTTCACGTTTTACGTTTTACGTTTTACGTTTCACTTCTCGGGGGGCGGCACCGGCAGGTCCTCCACCGCGACGTGAATCCATTTATCCCCCTCTTCAATCAGCATCACCGGGATGTCGTCGCGGATGGGGTACTTGCGGCCGCAATCCGGCTCCTGGCAGACCAGCCAGCAGCCGTGGACCAGTTCCAGCCGCCCTGGATCGTCGCCGGGTTTCCGGGTCTCCCCGCTCACACAGTATGGGCAACGGAGAATGGCCAGCAGTTCCGGGTCTACCATAATGTCCTCCTCACCGCGCAGTGGATCAGGTTGGTAAAATCATACACCAAAACGGGAAAACCGCCAGTCCTTAGACCACAGACCACAGACCACAGACCACGGACACAGACCACGGACCATAGACCACGGACCACAGACCCACCATACTGTCCTTGCAGGAAACCCTGCTTCGGTTTATAATAGACCACCGACAACAGACGACGGACCACAGACCGCTGACGACGGACGACAGACCATTGACCACTAACGGCTGACTACTGACTGCTAACGGCTTATCATCCGGGGAAGTGTCGGAATGGCAGACGAGCGTGACTTAGGATCACGTGGGTCCTCCCGTGCGGGTTCGAGTCCCGCCTTCCCCACTGGAATCCGGGGCGAGAGCCCCCGTTTCAATGATTTTTGGAGGTTGAATGGAGAAATCAACGATACCTGTGACCACCGAAGCGGTGGGGAAACGAGACCTGCGGCTGACCGTGGAAATTCCCGAAGAGCGGGTGCAGCAAGAAATGCGCCGGGTCGCCCGGGAGATTTCGGCTCAAGTCAACATCCCGGGCTTCCGGAAGGGCAAAGCCCCCTACAGCGTCATCCTGCAGCGGTACGGGGAGGAGCGCCTGCGGGAGCAGGTGGCGGAAGACCTGACCCGGGAGTTCTATCGGGCCGCGATAGAACAGGAGGGAATTACGCCCTACGGACCGGCGAGCCTGGAAGAGGTCCAGTTGAGCCCCATGCGGCTCACCTTCACCCTCCCGCTCCCGCCCGTCGTCCGCCTGGGCGACTACCGCTCCCTGCGGGTGGAGTTCCCACCGGTAGAGGTGACGGAAGAGGACATTCGGGAAGTGCTGGAGATTATCCGCCAGGAAAATGCAGTGCTGGAACCGGCGGAAGGACGGGGCGCTCAGCCGGGGGACCTCCTCCACATCCAGGTGGAGGGCCGCACCGACCAGGGCGAACTGTTTCTGAAGGACGACGACGTCGAGGTGATTCTGGACCCTGAGGACACCTACCCGGCCCCTGGCTTCTACCAGGCGCTGGAGGGGATAACCCCTGGGGAGGAACGCACCTTTCGCCTGAAGATGCCCGGTGGTCAGCCCTCTGAGGAGGCAGAATTTCGCGTCCAGTTACTGGCCCTCTACAGCCGCATCCTGCCCGAACTGGATGACGACCTGGCCCGGACGGTGGGCCCCTACCCCACCCTGGAGGCGCTGAAGGAAGACATCCGGAAGCAACTCCTGCAGATGAGGGAGAGAGCGGCACGGGAGGAATATGCCCGGGCGGTCATCCAGCGGCTGGTGGACCAGGCAGAGGTGGAGTATCCCTCCTTCCTGCTGGAGGAGCGGATGCAGGACCTGATGGAGGATTTGGAAAAGCGGGTCCGGGAAGAACAACGGATGACCCTGCAGGACTACTTGAAGGTCGCCGGGCAGACGCTGGAAGACCTGCAGGAACGTCTTCGTCCTGTGGCGGACTTTCTGGTCCGCCGGATGCTGGTCCTGGGAGAACTGGCGTGGGCGGAAAGGCTGACGGTGAGCAATGAAGAAATAAACCAGCGCATCCAGGCGCTCAGTACGGCCTGGGGAGACCGGGCTGAGGCGATGCGCGCCCAACTGGAAAAGTCGGAGAATCGGGAGCATCTGGGCGCCCAGATTCTCTACGAGAAGGTGTTGGACCGGCTGATCGCGATTGCGCATGGCGAACCGGTCCCCGAACCCGCGACAGGAGGAGAGAATGAGACCCCATAACCTGATCCCGATGGTGATAGAATCCACCAGTCGGGGAGAACGGGCCTACGATATTTTCTCGCTGCTGCTGCGCGAGCGCATCGTTTTCCTCGGTACCCCCATCACCGACCAGATCGCCAACCTGATCATCGCCCAGTTGCTGTTCCTGGACCGGGAGGACCCGGAGCGGGAGATTTCCCTCTACATCCACTCCCCGGGCGGGATCATCTCGGCGGGACTGGCCATATACGACACCATGCAACTCATCCGGGCCCCCATCTCCACCATCGCGGTGGGGATGGCCGCCAGCATGGCCACCGTCCTGCTGACAGCGGGGACGAAGGGGCGGCGGTTTGCCCTTCCCCACGCCACCATCCACCTTCACCAGCCCCTGGGAGGTGTGGAGGGTCAGGCCACAGACATAGAGATTGCCGCGCGGGAAATCCTGCGCCAGCGGGCCCTGCTCAACGACCTGCTCAAGAAACATACCGGCCTCTCCGACGAACAGATAGAGCGGTTCACCGACCGGGATTTCTATATGACCGCCGAGCAAGCGAGGCAGTACGGCATCATTGATGCCGTTCTGCATCCGCCGGAAGAGAAACCTGAGTAACTCCGTAATGATCGGGCCGATGGCGGGCGACTTTCGTCGGTACGTAGGT
>JAGHZG010000391.1 GCA_017743275.1 Chloroflexota bacterium
GCCGCCGCCTCCAGTTGGGCGGTCCGGCGGGCCAGGTCGGCGGTGCGCTGGGCCAGATCGGCGGTGCGCTGAGCCACCTGCTCTTCCAGCGTCCGGCGGTGCTCCTCCAGTTCGCGCGTGGTTGCTCGCAGGCGCGTCAGCGCTTTTCGTAGACTGTCCATGTTCAAATAAGTGAGAAGCCCCCCGGTGGACACCAACATAATCATCGTAAACACGATTGTGGCGATCTCTCGCCCTGGCCCAACGGTGAGGGGAGGAACGTATACTCCCCAGTAACTCAGAACGGCCAGCAGCAAAGAGTACCCTATCAACAGTCCTGTCATCATCAAAGCGTAACCCGGCGAGATCAGGGTCCCGGCAACTACAATCGTCCACAACTGGAGAGGCCAGGCAGGGGAGCGCAATCCGTCAAAGACAAAAACAGCCAGGGAAAGGCTCACAAAGTTCACCCAAGAATAGAAACGAGCCATAGGATAAACATAACCCCGCCGTGCCTGCGCCAGGCAGAAGGGAGAAAGCGGAAGATACGCTACAGGGAAGGCCACGGCGATCCAAAAATCCCGATCCGCCATCAACCCCAGACGCCAAAGGACGACAAAGGTTAGGGCAATAGATGCTGCCGTCCCGGTACTGATGATCATTAAGGTGCTGAAGAGGCGAGTTGCCCGCGCCTTTTCTTCATCCGGCACGTCTATGGTTATCCATCGGTTCCACCATTCTGCCAGTGCTGCTCGCCAGGTTCTCCGTTTCATTTTGTTTCCCTCTTCTCGTACGACTTTGTCCATCCCAGAAGGAAGTTTTTCACCAAAAAACCGATGATCATACCCGATCTCCACCAGATCAGCCGCTGGATAACGGGGTGGCGGAGGCGATAGAAGAGGGACGCGAAGACCTCCCGCCGCCTGAGCGACCGGCCTACATCGCTCTTCAGTAGATCCGTCCGGTAATTCCGAAATGAAAAATCGCCGGACATAAAAGCATCACAGATCGCTCTCGCCGCTACTTCTCCCTGGCCCAAAGCCGGGCCAATTCCCTCACCAAAAACCCCGTCTACCCCCGCTGCATCCCCTACCAGTAGGACGTGGGGAGCCGAGAAAAGACCCCCTGAGCGGAAGAGAGGAACCGATTCACCGTAGAGGGGATAGTCGTCCAACCGGTAGCCGTGACGTGCCAGTTCGCCAGCCAACAGATGAATCATTCGCCGCCGCCCGTCCTCTCGTCTTACGCCCAGTTGGCAGATGCCCCACGATCGCATCGTCTGCCCCCGGATCAGGATGGGGAAATCCCACACGTAGCCCAGAACCCCCCGGCTTACACAGAAGAAATCAAAGTATCCCACATCCGGACAGTGAAGAGATTGCTGATTGGGAGGAGCCCAGAGCACTAATGCATAGGCAAAAGGAGAGCGATGCTGCCCAATGACAGATCTTCGGATAACACTGTGGGCACCATCGGCACCCACCACCACTTTTGCCTGATATGTTCCCCGCGAGGTAATTAGTTCCACCCCTCCCTCTCCCAGAATTGCCCGCTGTACAGGCGTCTCCTCCAAGATAGCCAAGCCGCGTTCGCGGGCTTTCTGGGCCAGCCAGGCGTCCAGTTCCTCCCGATGGATCACCCGAAAGGCATACGTTTCGCCCAGGCGCAAGGGAATACCCTTGCCCTCAAAAAGAAAATGCGCACTCACCAGGTCTACGTGGGGGACTTCGGTGACATCCAGGCCCAGGCGGCCCAACACCCGTTCCGCATCGGGTGTGACGCCCCCGCCACAAAGTTTTGTTCGGGGATGACGGGCCTTCTCCAGAATGAGCGTCCGTTCTGCCAACTCCGGGGCCATTTGCTGAAGATGGAGCGCAGTAGAAAGTCCAGCAGGGCCAGCACCAACGATGATGACTTCGTAATGCGCCATTGGGACCTCCTGAAAACTGCGAAGAATTCTCAGTGGTATGGCTCCGTTTTCGCAACCACTGGCTTTCACCGCGTTCATCCGATTTCATGGTCACGGAATGCACTCCCCATCCGCACCATCACCCGGTCGGCGCCCAGGGCGGCCCCCAATTCCCGCAGGGCAGTCCGCAGGATGGTCTCCGGGTCCATAGAGGCGCGCACCCGGGCGGTGATTTCGGCGATCATCCGGTCCCGATCGGCATGGCGGCGGGTCTCCTCCAGGAGGCGGGCGTTCTCCAGCGCCAGCGTTAGACGGTCGGCGATGGCCTCCACCATCTGCACCGTCTCCGGCGGCACCTCCGGGGCCGCGAAGCGGAGGTTCAGGACGCCGATGACCCGGCCGCGCAGTTTCATCGGGACCGCCAGCCGCGTGCCGACCACCCGGCCATCCCCCTCCTCGTGCAGGGGCTGCAGGACGGAACGGCCCTCCGAAAGCGCCCGGCGGGCCTCCTCGGTCGGTTCCTCCGCCGGTTCGGCGACCAGGCGGCGGTAGCGGCGGCCCACCCAGCGGCGGGCCCGCTGCACGGTCCGCCAGGCCTCCCGGGTGTACTCGCCCGTGGCCCGCTCCAGTTCCCGCACCGTCCGCTGCATCTGCTCCAGTGTCCGGGCGTTCTCCACCGCCAGCGCAATCTGGTCGGCCAGCGTCTGCAGGAGCGCCACGTCCTCCTGGGTAAACGCCTCCGGCTCTTCGGACTGCACATCCAGCACGCCGATGACCCGCTCCCCCACCTTCAGCGGCAGCGCCATCTCCGAACGGGTCAGCGGCAGGTCCGGGTTGTCAAAGAAGACGGCGTCCGCCCCCACGTCCAGCGCGATGCGGGGCTTCCCCGTCCCCGCCACATAGCCGACGATGCCGACCCGCCCCACGGCCAGCCGGTGGCCCCGGGCCAGCATCCGCTGCCCGCC
>JAGHZG010000392.1 GCA_017743275.1 Chloroflexota bacterium
CGTTTACGGCCAGGCGAAAAGGCCAGCGGCCCCGCCCGACAAAACTGGGACACACCCACAAAAAGAGGTGCCAGGCACGATGAGCGCCTGGCACCTCTTTTCTCTGCTACCGAATCTCGTAGACGACCTGAACGCTGACGGTGACGGAGAAGGCGCCGGGCGAAATGGTGGGGGCCTCCACGCCGCCTCCGCCTGTCCCTTCTAACCGCATAACGGGAGCAACCGGGTACCATCCTCCCTCACTGATCAGAACCGGTTTGCCCAGGGAGATACCCAGGACCTGAGCGGTCTGTTCGGCCTGGGCGCGGGCGTTTTCCAGGGCCTTCTGCCGCGCCTGTTTCACCAGCGCGTCGGGGTCTTCCACGGTGAAATTCACGCCCGAGATAGAGTTGGCCCCCGCTTCAATCACGGCGGCCAGCAGGTTGCCGGTCTTGTTCAGGTCCCGCAGCGTCACCATTACGAAATGGGAGGCGTGGTAGGCCACCTGTCCAGTGGGCTGCCCGGTCTGCGGGTCGTAGATCGTCTCCACCCATACGCTGTAGCCTGTGGTCTGAATGTCTTTGTCGGCCACCCCCAGTTCCCGCGCGGCCGCGATGGCCCGGTTGATTTTCTGAGCGGCCTCGTTCACCACGGCCGCCGGGTCATCGCCTCGCAGGTCTACCCCGAAGGTGACCTGGACGATTTCCGGCTCGGCGCTGACGGTTGCCGTGCCGGTGGCGACCAGCCCCTGGGTGATGGTCCCGCCGGAGACGTAGGAGATGCCGCCCCCGCCCAGTGCCCGCGCCGGCTCGCCAGCCGCCAGGGTGGGGGACGTCCCCGCCCCACAGGACGCCGTGGTCAGCAACAACATGACCGGAAGGGCAATCAGCCAGAATCTGGATTTCATCTCTCCTCCTTGTCGGAATGGGATGCGAATCAGCGGTTTGCTGATTCCTGTACTTTATAGACGCGGGGGCAGGGTTCGGGGTTCCCGATTTCTCCAACGTCAGGCGCGAATAGAGATTTCATACGCCGCGCGCAGGCCCGATTCTATCGCGCCCTGAATCCAGGCATGGTGGAGCGAAGCGTGTTCCCCGGCAAAGTGGAAGCGGCCCTCCGGGGCCACAATATGTTCATGCAGCAGTGTCTGCTGACCAGGATCAAACAGGGCAAAGGCACCGCCTGCGAACTCGTCATCGTGCCACATCCAGGAAGTACCCACCTCAAATTCATCCAGCGCCTGCGGATGAATCACGGCCACATTTTCCAGGGCCTGCTCTATGCGACTCGCCGGGGGGAGCGAACCCCAACGCTGGGCGTCCTCCGACCAGGTGTAGGAGGCCAGGAGGACGCCGCGCCCGGTCTCGCGGCTATGGTCGGGATAGTAGAGATTGCGAATCGGCAGGTCGGTGATCGTCCCGCCGCCGAAAATCCCGTCCTCTTCCTCCCAAAAGCGACGGCGGAACTGGAGCAGGATTTTGGCCGAGGCGTCGTAATGCAACTGGCGAATGGCGCGCTGTTTGGCGCGGGAAAACGGCTTGAGCACATCTATATGCCGCATGACCGGGAAGGGAATCGTCAGGATGGCATAACCCCCTTTCTCGGTAAAGCGCCCCGCCGGGGTCTGGTAATACACGGTCACATCATCAGGGGATTGGTCTACGGCAATGACCCTGGCCCCAAAACGGATGTCGCCCATCAGTTCCGGCAGGAAGGCGCGCGGCAGGGTGTCCATGCCGCCTTCCAGTTCTACCATATTGGTGTAGTAATGTCCGGCCTCCTCGCGGAACAGTTCCAGGAACGACGAGTTCATAATCGCTTCCTGGTTCATCAACAGGCCGAACATCTCCATCATGCCCTCCGACCACCCGTTCCGTTCAAGGAATTCACGGGTGGAGTATTGGTCATAACGGGCGACGATCTGTTCCCAGGCGGCCTCGCCTTCCTTTTCCAGCAGGTCCAGCAGCGGTTGGATGGCCTTTTTCCACATGGCGCCAGCGGTTTGACCGCGTTCATGGGGCGCAACATCAAAACCGAGCCGATCAGGGTTGGTGTTGGCTGCCGCCAGGCGCAATTTCCGACCGCCAATATATACCCAGGCTTGGGGATTATCCATAGTGAAATCCCGGGTCTTCAGCCCGAATTTTTGGATGTAGGCCATTGTCAGGTGGTGCGCGCGCGGGATGCGCATGGCGCCGGCTTCGGCATACAGGCCATGCGTGAACGGTTCCCGTAGCGTGTAGATGCGCCCGCCCACGCGCGAGCGCGCCTCCAGCAGCACTGGCCGATGCCCGGCGCGCTTCAACTCGCGGGCGGCCACCAGCCCGGCCATGCCCGCCCCCACAATGACCACTTTTTGCGGATGGTGGGTAGGCGGCAATCCCTTTTGGATGAGGTTGAGGGAATCTAACGGGGCCATTTGCCCTCCCGATAGCGTGACGCTTATGGTTTCTCCCGGTGGGTTCCGGCTGACGTTTCACCGTGCGTCAGCAGGGCCCACAGTTCTTCGGCCGATTTGAAGAACCATTGCCGGCGGCCATCCGGCGAGCGCAGCACACCCCGCCACTCCCCCGGCGGCGCCAGGTCGCTCGGTTCCCGCCAGATGCGCAGAATGTAGGTGGTTTCCCGCCGTTTTTTGTTCATGTCAGGGTGCCAGGATGCTATTAGACTTCATCGGAAATAGGACGCGGATGAACGCGGATGGACGCGGACGAACATGGTTTCCTCCTT
This sequence comes from Chloroflexota bacterium, assembly GCA_017743275.1. GTDB lineage: Bacteria > Chloroflexota > Anaerolineae > B4-G1 > DUEL01 > SpSt-77. The sequence goes on from JAGHZG010000392.1 coordinate 2,710, forward strand.
CAGAATTTAGCATAACCCGGATGCTGCGCTCTAATTTCCGATGAACTCTATTGAACATGGGAACTGCGGCGGGTTCCCGCCGCAGTTCCCATCCACCAATGGTCCCATCACTTCTCAGCGCAGAACCAGCGGCA
>JAGHZG010000393.1 GCA_017743275.1 Chloroflexota bacterium
GGCCAGGGCGGCCGCGCGGGGGGCGTCCCCCGTCTCCCAGAGATAATGGATGGCCTGCCAGCCCTGTCGTTCTTTGAACGCTCCCCACTCCCAGGCCTGTAGGATATGGGGATTGGGCAGGCGCAGCAGCGCATCATTCCACTCGCGAGGGTCCGCCACTTCCCGGAGGGTTGGCCTCATGATGGCCTTGATTGTACATTTTTTTGCGGTAGAGTCAAGGGGGGCGGAAAGGGATTTGCCTCATGCCCAGGAGCGGGTTATAATGGAGAGGGTGGGAACCATTGAGATTCCAGATGACTGTGGAGGAGCGTATGTCGGGTCACAGCAAATGGTCTACGATTAAGCACAAGAAGGCAGCGACCGACGCCAAACGGGGGAAGTTATTCACCCAACTGGCGCGGGAGATCACGGTCGCGGCCCGGGAGGGCGGTGGCAATCCGGAGGCGAACTTCCGGTTGCGCCTGGCGATTGATAAGGCGCGCGCAGCCAATATGCCCAAAGAGAACATTGAGCGGGCCATTAAGCGGGGGACAGGCGAGATTAAAGGCGAGGGCGAACTTTCCGAAATCCTGTACGAAGCCTACGCCCCCAACGGCGTGGCCCTGCTGATTCAGGCCCTGACGGATAACCCGAACCGCTGCGTGGCGGAACTGCGCCATGTGCTGAACCGTCAGGGCGGGCGGATGGCCGAGGCCGGCGCCGTGGCCTGGCAGTTTGACCGGAAGGGCTACATCGCCATCTCCCCTGATGGCGCCGACGCCGAGCGCATCTTTGAGGTCGCGGTGGAGGCCGGCGCCGAAGACGTGGTCATCTCCGACGACCTGATTGAGGTCTTCTCCCCGCTGGATACCTTCCAGGAAGTTCGCCAGGCCCTGGCAGCCCTGGGCGTCCAGTTTGAGCAGGTGGAAATCTCCATGATCCCCAAGACCACCATCCAGTTGAGCGAGCAGGAGACGATGCGGGTCATGGGGGTCATCAATGCCCTGGAGGACCTGGAGGACGTCCAGCAGGTCTTTTCCAACCTGGACATCTCCGATGAGGTGATGGCGAAGTTTGAGGCGGCGGCCTGATGCGGGTTCTGGGGATTGACCCCGGCACGGCGACAACCGGCTACGGCGTGGTGGAAGAGACCGGGGAGGGGCTGCGCGCGCTGGCCTACGGCGTGGTCACCACTCCGCCCGACCTTCCGCTTCCCCAGAGGTTGCAGGCCATCTACCGGGAACTCCGCCGCCTGGTGCGGGAGTGGCAGCCAGACGCGGCGGCGGTGGAGGAACTCTATTTTAACGTGAACGTCCGAACGGCGATGAGCGTGGGCCAGGCGCGCGGGGTGGCCCTGCTGGCTATGGCCGATGAGGGGTTGACCGTGGCCGAGTACGGCCCCGGGGAGGTGAAGCAGGCCCTCACGGGCTACGGCGGCGCCGAAAAGCGGCAGATGCAGGAGATGGTCCGCATGCTGCTGGGTCTCCCCTCTATTCCCCGCCCGGACGACGCCGCCGACGCGCTGGCCGTCGCCATCTGCCATCTCCACTCTGTTCGCCTGCGGGCGTTGACGACAGACCACAGACCGTAGACGATAGACCACAGACCACAGACGACAGACGGCAGACGACGGACGAGGGACCGTGGTCAGTGGTCAGTGGTCGGTGGTCAGAGGTCAAAGGTATGATTTCCCGTCTCATCGGCACTGTGGTGGCGCTGAAACCGGACCGCATCGTCGTCCAGACGGGCGGTGTGGGCCTCACTGTCTACGTGCCCGCTTCCGTCCTTCAGGCGTTAGACGGCGTGGGAGAGCCCGTGGAACTGGTCACCCACCTGCACGTCCGGGAGAACGAACTGGCCCTCTACGGCTTTCTCACCGAGGAGGAACTGGCGCTGTTTGAGTTGCTCCTGGGGGTCTCCGGGGTGGGACCGAAGGTGGCGCTCTCCATTCTCAGCACCCTCTCGCCAGACGTGCTCCGCCAGGCGGTGGCCCGGGACGAGCCCGGCATCCTGACCCGGGTTCCTGGCGTGGGGCCGAAGACGGCGCGGGCCATTCTCTTCCACCTGCGGGATAAACTGACCGGGCTGGAGGCCCAGGCCGTCCCGCTGCTGACCGACCAGGACGCCGAGGTCATCGGCGCGCTGACCGGGCTGGGGTTCAGTCTGGTGGAGGCGCAGACCGCCCTCCAGAACACCCCGCGCGACCCCAGCCTTCCACTGGAGGAGCGCATCCGTCTGGCCCTGGCCTATCTGGCGCAGGGGTAGGAATCGGGAATTAGATGCTGATAAAGTCCATTCTCGCTATTCACGATTCCTCACCCCCGCCGTCCGTGGCGGCAGAAGCGAAGGGTCACTCCCGGCCCTTATGCTATGGCCTTCGGGCCGAGGGTGTTTTTCCTCCGAGATGCTGTTGGGAGTGGAGTACGGTGGAATTTATAGCCAATTTTGGGGCACGGAGTGTGCGATGAAAGATGAGCAACTGCTGCAACGCATCACAGTAAATCCCAGGGTAATGGCCGGAAAACCAGTCATCCGGGGGACGCGGCTCACCGTGGAGTATATCCTGAACCTGCTGGCGCACGGCGCAACAGTGGAGGAGATCCTTCAAGAGTACGACGGTCTCTCAAGGGAGGATATTCAGGCTTGTGTTTTGTTCGCAACCCGGGCGCTGGAAAACACCATGTTTATGCCTCTCGTTATGGAGCCAGCGTAATGCGCTTTCTTGTGGATGAATGCACAGGGCCGGCTGTGGCCAAATGGCTGCGGGAGCAGGGCTACGAAGTTGTTTCAGTGTACGAAGAAGCGCGCGGCGCAGGGGATGATGAGATTATCCAAAAAGCATACGCTGAAGG
>JAGHZG010000394.1 GCA_017743275.1 Chloroflexota bacterium
GAGTACGGCCCGTTGCCGGCCCCTCTGGCCCAGGCGGCCCAGTACGCCCGCTGGAGCCGCCTCTTCGCCGACTTCCTCTACCGCAACGTCCGGCTGAGTCTCTGGTACAACCCGGTGCTGAAACTCTATAGCCGTCCGGGGGAGAGCGAGCGGGACTTCCGTCGCCGGTGTGAGGATGTGGCCCGGGCCCGGCGGGATGAGGAGGCCGCCCGGGTCCGGGACCGGTACGCGAAGCAGATCGCGCGCCTTCAGGAGCGGTTGTGGCGGGAGCAGCAGGAACTGGCGCAGGACCAGGTGGAACTGGAGGGGCGCAAACGGGAGGAACAACTCAGTTACGCGGAGTCGGTCCTCAACTTGCTGACCCGGCGGCGGCCTTCGTACATGATTTCCTCCGTCAGCCGGAAACGCCGCCTGACCCAGCAGGCGGAGGCGGAGGTGAAGGAGTCGGAGGAAGCCATTCGCGTCCTCCAGAAGCAACTGGAGGACCTGACGGCGCAGGTGGAGAAGGAAGTGGAGGCGGTGAATGACCGCTGGGTGGCGACGCTGGAGCAAATCCGTCCGGTGGAGGTCGCCCCGCGCCGCACCGATGTGGTGGTGGACTACTGCGGCCTGGCGTGGGTGCCGTTCTGGGAGGTGGAGGGCCGGGACGGTGAGCATCTGCTCCTGCCCGCGTTCGGCGGCGCGTAGGGAAATCGTAGGGGAATCGTAGGGTTTCCGTCAAGCAAAAAAGCGAAGGATGTGGTAAATTATAATCGGAGTCAGGGGCGGTGTCTATTCTTCTCCTCCTTTGGTGAGGGCCGGGGAGCCGACGGTGGCCGGGCGGCGGTGTCCCCGGCCCTCAAAATTTATCCTGTAGGACAACTGCTCGCAGTTGTCCTACAGTTTGTTTGCGGAGACGGCCCGCTTGTGGTAGAATGATCCACGAAGGACACGAAGAACACGAAGAACACGAATTTTTTCGTGCCTTTCGCGTCTTTCGTGCCTTTCGTGCTTTTCATGCTTTTCGTGCCCTTCGTGCTCTTCGTGCCCTTCGTGGATCTCTCAACGAGGAGTCTGGCCGTGCCCACGCGCTACCGCTGGCAAGTCGCTCCCCCCGCACCGGATTCGTACCGCGCCCACTTCCCTGACCTCCACCCGGTGGTCGTCCAGATTCTCTATCAGAGGGAGAGAAATCCGGACGACGCCCGCGCGTTCCTGGAACGGCGGGCCGGGCCGGATAATCCCTACGGTCTCTATGGGATGAATCGGGCCGTCGCCCGCATCCGGCAGGCCGTCCGGCAGAAGGAGCCTATTGTCGTCTACGGGGACTTTGACGCCGACGGGGTCACCGCGACGGCTCTCCTGGTCACCACCCTCCAGGCTCTGGGCGCGGACGTCCGCCCGTACATCCCCCACCGGGTGGAGGAAGGGTACGGCCTGAACCGCCGGGCGATAGAGGACCTGGCGGAGGCGGGGACCCGCCTGCTGGTCACGGTGGACTGTGGCATCCGGTTCCCCCGCGAGATCGCCCTGGCCCGCCGCCGGGGAATGGACGTTATCGTCACCGACCACCACATCGTCGGCGCCGACCCGCTGGAGGCGGTGGCCGTGGTCAACCCCCACCAGGAGGAGTGCCCGTATCCCTATAAGGGACTGGCCGGGGTCGGCCTGGCCTACAAACTGGCCCAGGCCCTCCTCCGAGCCAACCGCCACGTCCCCCTGCCCGGCAGCGTCCCCCTGAACGAAGAGGATTTGCTGGACCTGGTCGCACTGGGGACGGTGGCGGACCTGGCCCCGCTGACGGGGGAGAACCGGCATCTGGTCAGCCGGGGGCTGGAGCGGCTGAACCGGGCGCCGCGCGTGGGCGTGGAGGCGCTGATCCGACAATCCGGACTGCGGCCCGGGCAGGTGGATACCTGGCACATCGGGTTCGCGCTGGGCCCCCGCCTGAACGCCGCCGGACGGGTCGCCCACGCCGAACGGGCCTACCGGTTGCTGACCACCAACTCGCCCCAGGAGGCGGAGCAACTGGCGCGGGAACTGGACGAACTGAACCAGGAGCGGCAACGACTGACAAAGGAGATGCAGGAGCGGGCCCGGGCGGTCGTGTTGGCCCAGGAGGCCGACCGTCCCCTGCTCTTCCTGGCCGATCCCGAATTCCCCGCCGGGGTGGTCGGTCTGGTCGCCTCCCGGCTGGTGGACGAGTTCTACCGTCCCGCGGTCATCGTGGAGCAGGGGGAGGAGGTCAGCAAGGGGTCGGCCCGCTCTATCCCGGAGTTCCACATCACCCGCGCGCTGGACGAGTGCGCCGACCTGCTGATCCGCCACGGGGGCCATGCGGTCGCGGCCGGCTTTGCGGTTCCCACCCGTCACTTGGAGGAGTTGAAACAGCGCCTTCTGGACATCGCGGCGCGGGAACTGGCGGGGCGGGAACTGGTCCCCACCCTGCAGATTGACGCCGAGGTCCCGCTGAGGGAAGTCAACGGGGCGCTCTGGAAGGACCTGAAGGCCCTCCGCCCCTTTGGGGAGGGGAGCCCGGAGCCGCTGTTCCTGAGCCGCAACGTCCGGGTGGAGCGGCACTGGCCAGTGGGGGACGGGGTTCATTTGAAACTGGTCCTCACCGACGGGCGGATTCGGTGGGACGGCATCGCCTTCCGGCAGGGGGAATGGGCGGGCCAACTGCCGGAGCGGGTGGATGTGGTCTACCACCTGCGGGAAAGCGCGTGGAACGGGGAGGCCCGGCTGGAACTGGACATCCGGGACCTGCGGCCGGCGGAAACGAGATGAACGTTTCCGCCTGCCGCTCCTTTCTCCCGCAATGGAGGCTGCTGAGAAAGTGGGGGCAATCTCTC
>JAGHZG010000395.1 GCA_017743275.1 Chloroflexota bacterium
CTTTAAAATCGTACCGGGCCAGGGTCTCAAGAAACCTCACCCCTCCCCCTGCCCCCACCCCTCTCCCGCTTGCCTTCGGCGGCGGGCGAGGGGTGGGGAGAGATGGAGTTCTGCCGCGGGCAGCTTCGTCGCTCGCCGCAAAATCCCTTTTCAATCCCCCCTCCCCCTGGCCACAGGCCGATTTGAGGATGAAGATGCAGAAAGTGTCAACCCATTCTGAACCATCCGGAAGCAGTAAGAGCGATGACGGCGAAAATCACCCCTTTTTCGGAACGCAGGGCTGTATCCAGCCGACCCGGTTCAGTAGAAACAGGCCCTTCTCTGGAGGGCATTGCCATCGTGATCGCCGCGCACGGAGTGCCGGCGAGGGATTACCCACCTCTGCGGGTGGGCCTGTTGATGTTGATGCATTTTGCCGGGGCAATCACAGAGCGCACCTGGTTCCTCCGGAGGTGGCGGGACCAACTGGAGAACGAGTGCCGCTGGTGGCCGCGCACCCCGGAGAATGACCCCTACAAGATGGCAGTAGAAAGCCTGGCTGCGCAATTGTCGGCCCGCCTGGGTTGTCCGACGGTCGCTGCATACAACGAGTTCTGCGCTCCCACCATAGGGGAAGCGATAGAGCAGGTAATTGCCAGCGGAGCCCATACAGTGGTCATCGTGCCCACCATGTTGCTCCAGGGCAACGTTCATACCGAGGCCGAAATCTACGAGACCATTCTCCATGCGCGCCGACGGCATCCGACCATCGCGATTCACTATGCCTGGCCATTCCGGGAGGAACTGCTGGTCTCTCTGCTGGCGAGTCAGGTGATGACCTGCCTGGGGAATGTTTTCCCCGCAGAAGTTCCGCAGAGCGAGACCCTTCAGGAGTTCCAATTTGAAGGGAAGCCAGAGAGTCTCTAAAGAGTTGCCGAAGGAAGGTCAGAAAGAATCATCGGGGGCCTTCCGCTGGCAGCAAGGGCCGGGTCAGCGGCGGATACTTCTGCACGCGCTGATCTCCTCCGGGATGATCCTTTCGCTCTTTGTGTACTGGTTCGGGGTTGCCAACCGGTATATCGTCTTTCTGTATGAACACCTGGGAGCAGGCCCCTTTGATCCGCCGACGGTCAGCCGCTACTGGATGTCCGGGCTGGTAGCATCGGGGATGGTGATGGTCCTTTACACCTATGGGAATTGGTTCTGGGGGCGCGTCCGGGGAATACAGGGCCACCGATACTTCCCGCCAGCACCGGCGAAGGTGTGGGCATCATCTATTCCTCTGCTGATACCCGGTATCCTCTGGATCACGACCCACCTGAACTGGCCCGTGCTTCCCCTCTCACTGGCCCTGGCATGCGCCGGAGCAGCAGCAGGTGGACTCTGGCTGGCACTCCTGCCGGCCCGGATGGCTGCAACACAGGTTGCTGATTTCCTGTGGCTCTCCCTGGCCGGTATCGGGCTGGTGCCGGCCTTATTGCTTCTGCGCGTAGTGGAAAGAGCAGGACAGGGCGGAAAGTGGCCGACACATGCCGCTATCGGGGTCGCCAGTACACTGGTCGGTGCCCTTTGGACCTTTTTCCTGGCAATGGGGTATGTCCGATGGCGGCACAAGGTCTGGCGAGGCTCGCATTTGCTGGTAAGTAGCCTGTGCTGGAGTTATCTTCTGCTCCCGCTGGTTCATCACATCCTCCTTACGCCTCCGGGCTTACACTACATCAGCGTGGCGGAGAATTTCTTCGCCGCCACCCCTGGTGGACAGGCACTGTCACTTCTAACAGCAGGAGGGCTGGCAGTAGGCACAACAATTCTGCAACGTCGGATCAAGAACGGGATTGGACTCAGGCCTCATGCAAACCCGCCTGCCCCGTAGTCTAAATTCATCTTGAATCACACCCCATCCTCTCTAATCTCTTCTATGATGGAGGTGCATTATGAAAAGAAATGAAACTACAGAGTTGATCGTAGGCATCCTGGTCTTCGTAGCCTGTGCCATTTTTGTCCTGCCGCTGGCCTTTGGATCCGGCAGGAATACAATAAGCCAAGCATGGTGGTACAGCGTGGACCTCTACGCCGACCATGCTCATTTTGGCCAAGCGGTCTACCTGCCTGTTGTCTTCCGCAATTACCCGTCCACTCCCACTCCCCCTCTGGCCCCCACTTTACTGAATCCGGGGTTTGATGCCTGGGAGGGAAGCACTGTACCCCACTGGTATCCCTGGCACGAAGACGCGGGAGATAACTGCAGGCAGGCTCCAGACTGGTTGCCTTGCCGCCCGAACTGGTGGGTGGAGCGAGATTTCAATGGATATGGCCTCTATCGGAGTTATCCATCTTCCCAGGCTATAGGAGCCCAATATGGGCCCTGGCACGGCGGGGTGATGCAGACCGTCAGCGTGGCACCGGGGACCCGCCTGCGCTTCAGCGTCTGGGCGCGCGCCTTTATCAGCAACGATGACCTTCCCAATCCTTCCTACAGCAGCTGGAAACCCAACTTCCAGGTGGGGATTGACCCGGAGGGCAAGGGGCTGTGGTACGACCCCGACATCGTCTGGTCGGCACCGGTGAATGTGCTAGACCAGTGGGTGCAGGTCTCTGTGGAGGCCACCGCCGGGGCCAGCGGCAAGGTGACGGTCTTCGTCTCCGCCAATATGACCGGACAGATACCGTTGACGCACAATGACGCCTGGTTTGATGACGCCAAACTGGAAATAGCGACGACGGGGCCTTGAGGCCACCTGGAAGGGGGCAGTTGCTCCCCATAGGATTAGGATGGATCATGTTTAGAACGGAACCACCGAAAATCTCTGCGATTCAACCTGCTG
>JAGHZG010000396.1 GCA_017743275.1 Chloroflexota bacterium
CCCCGACGTCTCCGACCCGCTGACCGACCCCGCCACCCTGGCCCGCGCGCGTAGGGGTTATTGCGCAGGTGGGGGGCGTCCAGAATCCCCGTCGTCACCGCGCGGGCCAGGGTGGCGGGGTCGGTCAGCGGGTCGGAGACGTCGGGGCCCGCAAGCGCACGGATGGCCTCCAGCGTCACCTGCGCTTCCCGGATCAGTTCCTCCTTGCGGGCCTGGACGGCGGGGTCGGCGGTCATATCAGGCTGGCCCCGCAGCGCGTTCTCTATCGCCCGCCGGGCCAGTTTGCAGGCCTCTATGACGTCGTCGGCGGTGGCGGCGTGGTGGGCCTCCGTGTGGCCGACGACGTGGACGATATGCGGCCGCAGGGCCATCTGCAGGTAGACCGTCGTCGCCAGGTGGGCGCGGGCGGCGTCGGGGTCCAGGGGGTAACTGAGCAGACCCGTACGGGTCTGCCGCCAGATGCGGAAATCCGGCCCCGCCAGCGGCGCGATGAGTTCCAGAATGGCCAGCATCTTCGCCAGGTCCATCCGGTCGGAGAGGGTGGGGGGACTGTTGAACATCAGTTGGGCGATGTAATCCCGGACGCCGAAGGCGCGGGCGTTGTAGGCAGAGAGATAGGCCGAGACGACGAAGACCACATCCGGCGCATCCCGCATACCCCAGTGGTGGGGCTCGTTCAGTTCCACGGGGATGTTCCGCTCGCCGTACCAGGCCATGACCTGCTGGTGTTCCCGGATGGAACCCTCCAGGTCCCAGGGGCCGCGCCCGTCCATCCGGTTGAACCAGAAGAGGGGGATGGCACACCAGGCGATACGGATGGTCTCCACATACATTTCGGCCAGCCGGATAAAATCGTCGGTGCCGGAATACGTGCGCATCAGCGGATAATTGCCCCGGCGGCTGGCCTGGTAGAGGGCCCGGTAGTCGTCGGGCGTGCGGACGGGGACGCCACCCGCGCCCCGGCGGCGGGGGTCCTGCCGTTCGGGGCGGAAGAAGTTCTCCTGCGCGTCCTGGTCTATGCCCAGGGAGATGACGTCCAGGACGCCGGCATCGGCGATACGGGCGACGCCCTCCAGGGTGGCCTCCATCGTGGGCAGGCCGAAGTGGTGGCGGAGGATGGGGTAGGGGGCCTTCCAGTGGATGCGCTCCACGGTGGTCTGGGGGAAGTCGGTCTCAGTGCGGCCCTCCACAGGCTGGCCCTTCAGGTAGGCCAGGACTTCCGTCTCCGGCTCGCCGCCGACGAAGACCCGTTCAAAGAAGCCCAGGGCACGGGCCCGCTCGGCGACGGGGGGCGTGCCGCCGAAGGCGAAGCGGACCCCGGCGCTGCGCAGGTCGTCGGCGGCCTCGGCGAACTGGGCCAGGAGCCGCTCGCCGGTCTCCGGGGTCAGCCGGTAGGAGACGCCAACCAGGTCGGCCCCTTCCTTCCGGGTGACTTCCAGCACCCGCTCTATCGGCACGGCGGGGCCCAGGAAGACGGTCCGCCAGCCTGCCGCCTCAGCCAGACGCAGGAAGTTCATCACTCCGGCGACGTGGACACACTCTCCCAGTGCGGCGGCGACGACGGTTTTCATGCCCACCCTCCCTGGCTCTCTTCGGGCGCGGAAGTAAACAGGCTCATCACTGGCTCTACCAGTTCTCTCAATCTCGCAGGCACCTCCAGCCCATACCTCTGCATCGCCTGGTAGGGGATAAAGGCGATGATCTGGTCGTACTCCAAGCCGAGGGCATAGGCCGCGGTGATCAGGTAACTGAACCGGTTCTTGCCCGGATTGACGTTGACTTCCAGGTAGTACAGGTCCGAGGCATCGCCCCGGATGTCAATACGGGCCATATCCCGGCAGCCGATCGCCCGGACCATCCGTTTCACGTACGAATAGACCTTGCGGGCTGTTTCTGGGGAAATGTCGGCGGGTATCTTGAGATAGTACTTCTCGTCTTTAATAGCACCGTCCAGAAACAGGAACCGTCCCTGGGCAGCGGGTATCTGCGCCAGGTCTATCTGGGTGATAGGCAATTCCGCGGTCCTTCCATCGTGGGCAATCAGAATGGGAACCGTGTATTCACAGGGGTCTTCTTCTCCGATGAACCTTTCCACCAGAGCGGCCTCCGCAAACTGGCGGTGGATTTGCTCCACTTGTTCCCGGATTTTCTCCGGTTCGCCTGCGGGGATCACCGATGTCTCGTCAATCCCCCGGCTGTTGCCCTGGAGCAGCGGCTTGACGATAACGTAGCCATCCCAGTGCCTGTGCTGGTAGACCGGCGAGAAGTCGCCCGGATAAACCACGTAGGATGCAGGGGTTGGCAGTCCCAGTTTTCGGAAGACTTCTTTGGTTGCCTCTTTATTCAGGCCCAATTCCAGGGCTCTGGAATCCGGCCCGGTGTGGGCGACGCCCCATTTTTCCAGAACGCTGACGGTAAATATATCCCGGCCCGAGGGCGCTGGCATAAACTCGTTGAGCCAGAAGGCAAGGGCATCCGGATATTTTTCGGTGATCTCCCGGAGTTGGGGCTCAAAGGTCTCATCAGTCTGGAGCGGCTGAACAGCAAAGCCTATTTCTTCCAACAGGCCGGTCACGTATTCCACTGTGTCCAGGCTGGCCCAGAAAGGGGTACGGCCCGCAGGTGTATATGTCCAGCGGGGGTCGTAGGTCAGGATGATTGGCACCATTGCTTTATCCCCCTGAAAGGGTCAGACACTTTGTATTATACACTCCTTTGCTCTCCTTGCCAATATGTTAATACTTTTTATCAGGGCTTATCAGCGCTCTAATATTTTTCGTTCGTAGTCAGGCACGGAGCGCCA
>JAGHZG010000397.1 GCA_017743275.1 Chloroflexota bacterium
GTGGAGGGCCGCCAGACCCCCGTGCGGGTAGACCCCGTGGTCGTCCCCAACGACCTGCAACTTCCCCCTCCCACCCTCTCCGACCTGCGCAGCGACGCGGAGCGCATCCGGGACGGCCTGGGCCGCCCCGTCCGCCTGGACCTGGAGGTCCTGCGCAGTTCCCCCCCGTCCCTGAGGGAATGGGGCTGGGCCGTCCGTGCCGTCCTGCGGGGCGACGAGGTGGTGGCCCTTCTGCCCCCCGGTGCCCCGCTGATCGGCCTGGCGATAGACCTGGGGACGACGAAACTGGCCGGGTACCTGCTGAATCTGGAGACGGGGGAAACCCTGGCCAGCGCCGGGGCTATGAACCCTCAACTGGCCTACGGGGAGGACGTGATGGCCCGCATCACCTATGCCCTGCAGGAACCGGAGGGGGCGGAACGCCTGCGGCAGGCGGCGGTGGATGGGCTTTCTCAACTGGTCCGGGACCTCTGCGCCCAGGCGGGCGTCCCGCCGGAGCACGTGGTGGAGGCGGTGGTCGTGGGCAACACGGCCATGCACCACCTCTTCCTGGGCCTTCCCACCCGTCCGCTGGGGCTGGCCCCCTACGTCCCGGTGGAGAGCGGCCCCCTGGACGTCCGGGCCCGGGATGTCGGGCTCCCGCTGGCCCCGGGAGCGATGGTCTACCTTCTGCCCAACGTTGCCGGGTTTGTCGGCGCGGACCACGTGGCGGCCCTGCTGGCGACCCGGATGGACGAGGCCGACCGCCCGACCCTGTTGCTGGACATCGGTACCAATACGGAAATCGGCCTCTCTGTCGGGGGGGACCTCTTCTCCTGCTCTGCCGCATCCGGCCCGGCCTTTGAGGGCGCGCACATCCGCTTCGGGATGCGGGCGGCCCCCGGGGCGCTGGAGCGGGTGCGGATGATTGAGGGACGGGTCTACTGGGAGACGGTGGAGGGGGCCCCTCCCGTGGGCATCTGCGGCTCCGGCATCCTGGACGCGGTGGCCGAATTGCGGGGCGCGGGCTTCCTGAACGGGCGCGGCGGTTGGGCAAATAGCGACCGTCCCCCGTTCCTTTCAGGCGACAACGGCCCGGAGTTCGTCCTGGTACCGGCGGAGGCCTCGGGCCTGGGGCGGGCCATTACCGTCAGCCGGAAGGACGTGGGGGAGATTCAACTGGCCAAGGCGGCCATCGCGGCGGGCTGGCAGATTCTGCTGGAGGAGGCCGGCATCCGGGAGTCCGATCTGGCGCGGGTGCTGGTCGCCGGCGCGTTCGGGACGTACATTGACATCGGGCACGCCGTCGCTATCGGGTTGCTCCCGCGCCTTCCGCTGGACCGGTTTGAGCAGGTGGGGAACGTGGCTGGGACGGGGGCGCGGATGGCGCTCCTTTCCCGTGCCGAGCGGGAACGGGCGGCCCGTCTTGCCCGCCGGGTCCGCTACGTGGAACTGACCGTTCACCCGTCCTTCCGGGAGCGATTCGCCCAGGCGTTGCAGTTGTGACGACGGACGACGGACGACAGACGACAGACCACAGACCACAGACGACGGACGACGGACGACAAACGACAGACAACGGACGACCGAGGGTGGCGCAGGCTGTCAGCCTGTACAATGTGGCGCAGGCTGTCAGCCTGTACACCGGCCTGGCGGCCGGCGCTACATGTAGCGCAGGCTTTAGCCTGCAGTAGCGCGGGCTTCAGCCTGCAGTAGCGCAGACTTCAGCCTGCACAGGCTGTCGGCCTGCAAAGGAGATGAGAAAATGAGACAGTGGTTGAGATGGGTACTGGTAGCGGGATGGATACTGGCCCTCGCCGGACCGGTCGCGGCCCAGGAGGGGCGGACTGTCTATGTGCTCACGGTAGATGGCGCCATCACGGCGACCGTCAACGACTACATCGCGCGCGGCATCCGGCTGGCGGAACAGGACCGGGCCAACGCGGTGGTCATCCGACTGAACACCCCCGGCGGCGACCTGAATTCCACGATAAGGATTATGGAGCAACTGGAGAACGCCCGGGTGCCGGTCATCGTCTACGTGTGGCCGCGCGGGGGCATGGCCGCCTCTGCCGGGACCCTCATCCTTCTGGCCGCCCACGGAGCTGCCATGGCCCCGCGAACGACCATCGGCGCGGCCCGTCCGGTCACCGCCCCCGGCACCGAGGAGGCGGTCAGCCCAGAGATGATGGAGAAGGTGGTCAATGTGATGGCCGAGCACGCCGCCCTCTTCGCCCAGCGGCGCGGTGAGGCGGCGGTGGATTGGGCCGAACGGGCCATCCGCGAGAGCGCTACCGCTGGGCCGGAAGAGGCGCTGGAGATGGGCGTGATTGACCTCATCGCCGCCGACATGGACGAGTTGCTCCGGGGTTTTGACGGGCGGACGATCACCCTGGGGGATGGGATGACGGTGACGTTCCACATCGCCGATGCCATCATCCGGGAAATCCCCCTCTCCCCGATAGAGCGGTTGCTCCAGGTGTTGATTAACCCCAACGTCGCCTTCATTCTGCTCACCATCGGTGTACAGGCCATCCTGATAGAACTCTCCTCTCCGGGTGGATGGGTGGCAGGCTTCATCGGCGTTCTCTGCCTGGCCCTGGCGGCCTATGCGATGGGCATCCTTCCCTTCAACTGGCTCGGACTGGTGCTCCTGGGCGCGGCCATTGTCCTCTTTATCCTGGACATCAAGACCCCGACGCTCGGTGCCCTCACTGCCCTCGGGGCGGTCACCTTCATTGCTGGCGCGATGATCCTGTTCAACGCGCCCTTTTCCCCCTACGGCCAGATTTCCCTGCCGCTGGTCATCATCGTTGGGATT
>JAGHZG010000398.1 GCA_017743275.1 Chloroflexota bacterium
AATCGGGGAGGGGGTGTGGGTGTGAACGTGGGGCAACTGCTTGCAACTGAAATCAGGACACGGATACACACGGGTTTCACGGATTCGCACGGCTTCGCTCAGAGGGCTCTGCCCGAAGGGATGAAAATCCGTGAAAATCCGTAACATCCGTGTGAATCCGTGTACTGCTGGATCAAAAGTATCAGGTAGCCAGGTAATTGGGAAGTCGCCATCGGCTGGTCAGAGAGAAGCGCAAGACAACTGCCCGCAATTTCCCTGCGGGCCATATCCGATCGGAGCCGGGAACCATGAAGGATCAATTCCGCATCGTCGGCAAAATCACCCCGCGCAAAGACGCCATCGCGCGGGTCACCGGACGGGAACTCTATTCGGTGGACATCATCCTTCCCCGGATGCTCTACGGGCGCATCGTCGCCAGCCCCTACGCCCACGCCCGAATCCGGAACATAGACCCCCGCCCGGCCCAGGCCCTGGGCGCCGTCGTCATCACCTGGGACGACGTCCCCCACGTCCGCTTCAACCAGCGCATCGTCACCGTCCCCGCCGTCCTGCACCGGGATACCACCGTCCTGGCCGATAAGGTCCGCCGCCTGTGGGAGCCCGTTGCGGCCGTCGCCGCGGAGACGGAAGCCCTGGCGGAAAAGGCCGCCCGCGCCGTGCAGGTGGAGTACGAGCCCCTCCCCGTCCTCACCGACCCCATAGAGGCCATGCGGCCCGGCGCCGTCCCCATCCACGAGACCGTCCTCTGGGGCGATAAGGAAATCCCGATTGAGAACAACATCGCCTGCATGCGCCAGATAGAAGAGGGAGACGTGGACCGGGCCTTCGCCGAGGCCGACGTCGTCGTGGAAGGGACCTTCCGTACCCACAAAATCTACCATATGCAACTGGAGCCCAAGACCGCCGTCTGTCGCCCGGAGCCGGACGGCGGCCTGACCGTCTGGGCCACCACCCAGTCCATCCACAACGTCCGCATCCTGCTGGGGCAGATTTTCGGCATCCCCCTGAGCAAGATCAACGTCATCCGCATCCCCGTGGGCGGGACCTTTGGCTCCAGCATCCAGATGAACACCCCCATCCCCATCTGCGCCGCGCTGGCCCTCAAGGCCGGCCGTCCCGTGAAGTTGAGTCTGACCCGCGAGGAGGACTTCTACGAGCACGTGGACTACCCCGTCCAGGTCCACCTGAAACTGGCCGCGCGGGCCGACGGGACGCTCCTGGGGGCCGAAATGGAACTGGTCACCGACATCGGCGCGCACAACATCCAGCCCTACTCCTTCCTGGGCGTCTGCGTCGGCTGGCTGGTCTCCCTCTACCGGCTCCCCAACGTCCGCTACAAGGGGATCGCAGTCTACACGAACAAGACCCCGTCCTGCGCCAAGCGGGGCTTCGGCAACCCCCAGATCACCTTCGCGGTGGAGTCGCTCATGGACGAACTGGCGAACCGGCTGGGGATGGACCCGGTGGAGTTGCGGCGGAAGAACTACGTCGGCCTGGGCGACACCTTCTGGGGACAGGGGCCGCTGGTCCGCTCCATCGTCCAGAGCGACGGGGTGCCGGAACTGCTGGAGGAGGGGAAGCGGATCATCGGCTGGGACCGCCGTCAGCCGCCAGAGGCGAAGACGGGCCGCTACCGCCGGGGCATCGGCATGGCGCGGGGGTTCCACACGTCCAGCGCGGGCGCCCCTCAGCCCGGTGACGTCATTGACTACTCCGGCGCGATGGTCAAGGTCAACCAGGACGGGTCGGTGGACGTCATCACGGCGGTCATGGACCACGGCGGGGGGACGCTGGAGGCCATCGCCAAACTGGTGGCGGAGGTGCTCTGCGTGCCGCTGGAGAAGGTGAACATCGCCGCCGCCGGCACCACGACGACGGTCTACGACGTGGTCACCCACGCCACGCGCGGCGTCTACGCGGGCGGCGGCGCGGCGGTCCGGGCCGCGCAGAAAGTCCGCCAGGAACTCCTGGAGACGGCGGCCCGTTACCTGAACGTCATGCCCGACGCGCTGACGATTCGGCTGGATGAGGCCCTGGGCCATGGGGTCATCTACGCCCCGTCCATCCCGGAGCGCCGGATGACAATTGCCGAGGTCGCCACCCGCTGCTGGACGGAGAGTTGGAAGACCATTGCGGCGGTGGAGAGTTACCGGCCCACCAGTTGCCCGCCGGCCTACATGACCGCCTTCGTGGAGGTGGAGGTGGATACGTGGACCGGCGTCATCCGGACGGTGCGGGCGGCCCTGGGCAGCGACTGCGGGACGGTGATCAATCCAGACCTGGCCGCGGGGCAGTTGGAGGGGGGCCTGCACATCGGCGCGGGGTTTGCCCTCTACGAGGACAACCTCTGGGACGAGCAGGGGCGGACGCTCTCGCGCGGGTACATGGTGGACGCCAAAATCCCCGGCGTCTGCGAGAGCCCGACGGTGGAGAACCTCGTCACGTACTTCGCCCACACCTACGAGCCGACGGGGCCGCTGGGGGCGAAGGGCATCGGCGAGGCGGCGTCCAACCCCGTCGCGGCGGCCTACGCCAACGCCGTCTACAACGCCATCGGTGTCCGCTTCTACGAGTTGCCCATCACGCCGGAGAAAGTGCTGGCAGCGCTGAGAGGACAGGAAAACCACGAAGACACCAAGACACAAAGTTAAAATATTGTAACTACCACCCACGAACCGTTTCTTTAAAACCACGAAGGACACGAAGGCCGCACAAAGGGCACGAATAATTTTAGCCGTCAGGGGTCAGTCGTCAGGGGTTAGCCCATTCTTCTAACCCCTAACCC
>JAGHZG010000399.1 GCA_017743275.1 Chloroflexota bacterium
GTTGACGGAGAGTCCGCCCGTGCCCCAGAATCCAGAACATGGCCCGCGCTTTGGCCGCAAGCCCGGGCCATCCCCGGGAGAGTGCCAGTCCCCATTCCATCAGGTCCGCCAGCAAGAGGCCCGGCAACAGCAGGAGCAACGTCTGCCCTCCCCAGTTGCGCCAGACCGTCAGGGAGCGGTTGCGGAAGGAGTAGTACAATGCCAGCGGAGACGGACGGTCCAGACGGCCCGCATGGTAGACGATGGACGCCGGCACGTGCAGGCAGCGATACCCGGCCCGCTGCGCCCGCCAGGAGAGGTCTGTCTCCTCGTAGTACATAAAGAAGGTTTCAGAGAAACCACCCAGTTCCTCCCACACCTCCCGACGGATCGCGAACGCGGCGCCGGAGACCGCTGCGACGTCTGTGGGAACCGCGTCGGTGAGGGCCGTGCGCGGGGCGCCGAAGCACCGGGCAAAGACCAGCCCCGTGTAGTGGACGTCCTGGCCGCAGGACTGAACCCGCTCCGGGTCGTCCATCCAGAGGATGGTCGGGGTCGTCAGGCCCACGCTGGGGTCCTGGAACGGTTCCAGCAGGGCCTCCAGCCAGCCGGACTCCGCGCGCGTGTCCTGGTTCAGGAACACCAGTACATCTCCCCGGGCCTCCTCCGCCCCCTGGCGACAGGCGGCAGCGAAGCCCCGGTTGGTCGGGTTGACCCGCAGTCGGGCCCCGGGCATCCGGGCCCGGACGAACGCGGCACTGCCATCGGTGGATCCGTTGTCCACGACGATGACCTCCGCACCTGCCGGAAGGGTCCGCTGCAGCGAATCCAGACAGCCCTCCAGATAGGGCCGCCCGTTGTAGACCACGAGAATGATGCTGGCTCTGGGTCGCATCAAATATTTTTTGCCACGAATTGCACGAATTTCACAAATTAAAAAGAAAAAATTCGTGTCAATTTGTGAAATTCGTGGCAAATTCATTTATCGGCTATACGGGCTGCTGGCCCGGGGGCGGTAGACCGCCGCGAAATGGTTGTCGTAAATCCGGTTATATGGGAAAACCTCCGGCAACTCCATCCCGGTCCGCCATGCCCGCAGGGTCATCGTCTCGGAGAGGATGAAATAGACGGTCCGGTCGGTGGGCCGGCCCCACTTCGCCTTCAGGCGACGCGCCTTCCAGAGGTCATTGGCCTCCGCCAGCGCCACCAGTCGCTCGTCCACCCCCGTCCAGACCTGCGCGCCTTCTCCGTATTGGCCCAGCCACTCCACCGCCCGACGCTCCGGGTCGGCATAGAAAACCCAGTTGTGACTCAGGAGCGGCTCGTTGGTCACCTTCAGGAGTGAGGCCAGGGAGAACCCCATCACCGCCAGCACCAGCCCCCCGGAGAGAAGGGCCTGCGCTGCAGACCTCCCTGCGCGCCGGACGAGGCCCGTCAGCGCTTTCGCCGCCAGCGGAATCGCCACCACCATCAGGTGAGGGAAAGCCCGCACCTGCATGTTGGCCGAAAGGGCACCCGAGAGGTCCAGCACCACAGAAATCGCCAGGAACAGGCCGAAGCCGCCGTACAGCAGCCACAGGAACAGTTGACTGGCCGGAAGTTCGTCCCGCCCCTCCGCCATCCGCTTTGCCTGAAGCGCCCAATGGGAGAACGAAAGCGCCAGGATGGTCCAGTTGAACAGGGTCAGCAAAATGTATACCTGCTCGCTGACCCAGGCAACCTGGACATATCGGTACGGGTTCGTCGCTTCCTCCACCCCCAGGAGCAACATCGCGACCTGGTCCACGATGGAGCGCAGGATGGAGAGTTGCCCTCCGGCGGGCGGATAGATGTGGTAGATAAAAACGTACAGCAGGACCGAGCAGGAGAGAACCACATACAGAAGGCGCGTCAGGGGGGATCTCTGGCGCGCCTGCCGATGGCCCCACCGCCGCCACAACAGCCATCCCCCGAACGCGCAGGTGATGGCGAAGAGGTAACTGGACGAGAAGAACACGCTGCTGGCGGTCAGTCCGAAGGCGAAGAGGTAACTGAGCACCACCCACCGACCGATAGGCTTTCCGGCCTCCGCGCAGCGGAAACTGGCGGCAAGGGCATACAGCAGGCCCAGAGCCATCGCCCAGGTGAGTTTGGCGTGGCTGCTGCGCGCGGCCTCAAAGAGAAATTCCGGCTGCAGGAACAGCATTATGCAGGCCAGAGCGCCCGCCGCCGGGTCCCCTGTCAGGTTACGGTAGGCGGCAAAGGCCAGCGGGACCAGCAGGACGACCAGGAAGGGCTGGACGAAGACCTGCAAGGTACGGACCGATAGGCCCGTCTGATGGGAAAGGAACGCGTTGAGCGCGGGATAGGCGTAGCCGAAGGGATACGTCTCCGCGGGGACAATGGTTCCTTCGGCGTAGAGGTACTCCGCTGCGACGGTCAGGCGGGCGTCATCGGTAGAGGTCCAGTTCCAGAGGAACCGCGCGCCGATATACCCCGCCGCCAGGAGCACGTACCCCGCCAGCAGCAGGAGATGCAGATAGTTCGGCTCTCTCCCTCGTGAGTTGCTCATAGTGTTTTTCTCTCGTGGAACCACTGCTTGCAGTTGTCCTGCAAAATTCCAGCCATATCACCATCATCCCCCCTGCCAGAAGGACGATGACCGCCAGCAGGCCCGCCACTGCCGCCCGGGCGCGGGGCGGAAGGGTGAGAAACGAGTAGAGGTAGAGCAGGGGCCGACGGGCCACGCTCACCCCCGTCTCCCCTAACAGGACCGGCCCTCCCCGGGCCCCCTCACAGTCCGCCAGGACGGATACCCTCCACGTC
>JAGHZG010000004.1 GCA_017743275.1 Chloroflexota bacterium
CCCCCAGCCTGATCCTCGCTGGATTCCGGCATGAGTACCAGCGCTGGAATAACTGTGGCCCGGCGACGCTGGCGATGGGGTTGAGTTACTTCGGTCGGTCGGAAACCCAGCGGGAGATTGCTTCTGTCCTCAGACCCGACCCCGAGGACAAAAACGTCAGCCCGGAGGAGATGGCAGAGTATGTCCGCAGCCTGGGCCTGGGGGCCCGGGTCGTGGCTGGCGGCACGCTGGAGCGGCTCAAGCATCTGTTGCGCGCCGGATTTCCGGTCATTGTGGAAACCTGGTATGTGCGCGATGCCCGCGACCAACTGGGCCATTACCGCCTCCTCATCGGCTACGACGACACAAAGGGTGCTTTCATCACTCATGATTCCCTGGATGGGCCTTCCCGTTCCATCCGGTACGACAAGTTGGACGAGTTGTGGCGCGTTTTCAATCGGGTCTACCTGGTGCTGTATTCCCCCGACCGGGAGGACGAGGTCCTGGCCATCCTGGGTGAGGATGCAGATGAGGAGCGGATGTGGGAACGCGCGCTCTCTACGGCTTATGAGGAAATCGCCGCTCCGCCCGTTACCTGTGTGGCCTATGCCCGATGCAGCGACTGGGTCACTTTCGGATGGTTTAACGTCGGTACAAACCTGAACGCGCTGGGCCGGTTTGAGGAAGCGGCGGCCGCCTATGACCAATCTCGCCGGCTGAACCTCCACTACCGGATGCTCTGGTACCAGTTTGGCCCTTATGAAGCGTACTACGCGGCAGGACGATATGAGGATGTGATTGCTCTGGCGAACGCAACGCTGGCCACCGCGTCTAACCTGGAGGAGAGTTACTACTGGCGGGGGATGGCGCGGTTAGCCCAGGGAGATACCAGAGGAGCGCGCAGGGACCTGGAGAAGGCCCTCCGTTATCACCCGGGATGGCCTCCCGCGCAGGATGCCCTGACGAAGGTGGAGGAGATGGAAAAGAAATGAGGCCGGCATGGATGACGCCCCACGTGATTCGGTCTACGGCGCTGGTGATGGTGCTCTTTGGCACCGATAAGGTGCTCGCGCTGATCCGGGACATCGCTATTGGGTACGCCTTCGGCACCTCCCCCGAATTGGATGCCTACTATGCCGCCTTTGAACTCCCTGACGGGCTTTTCACCGTCCTCGCAGGGGCGGCAATGTCCACAACGCTCATCCCTGTCCTCACCGATTACCTCCAGCGCAACGACCGGGATGGCGCCTGGCAGATGGTCTCCTCGGTGATCAACGCGGTCCTGCTGATGGTTATCGGGGTCAGTTTTCTGGCCGCGCTGCTGGCCCCCCAGATCATCCGGATTGTCGCTCCGGGCTTTGGCCCTGAGCAGGTGATTCTGGCGGCCCGGTTGATGCGGTGGGTGCTGGTTCAGACGATCGTCTCCAGCGTGAGCGGCATCGTGATGGGGGTCCTGCAGGCCCATCAGCATTTCCTGCTTCCGGCGGCCGCGCCGATTTGCTACACTCTGGGACGGATCGCCGGGGCGCTGCTGCTGGCCCCCCGTTGGGGCATCTTCGGGCTGGTATGGGGAGGCCTGGCGGGGACCCTGGCCCATCTCCTCATTCAGGTGCCTGGGCTGATCCGTTTCCGGGCTCGCTGGTGGCCCGTGCTGGTTCATCCTGGCCTGCTGCGGGTGGGAATCCTGATGGTGCCCCGCTCTCTCACCCTGGGCATTACCTATCTGAACTTTGTTCTCCCCACCTATCTGGGTTCCCGTCTGGCCCCGGGCTCCATTTCGGCCTACGAATACGCCTGGAGGCTGATGCAGTTTCCGGAGACCATCTTCGCTACCGCCGTGGCGATGGTCATCTTCCCCACTCTGGCAGAACGAGCCAGTCTGGGTGACCGGGAGGGGCTCTGGCAGGCGGCGACGGGGGCCCTGCGGTTGATCCTGACCCTCACGATACCGGCCGGGGTGGGTATGGTATTGCTGGGCCGCCCCCTGACCGCGCTGATCCTCCAGCGGGGCGCTTTTGGTCCGGCATCCACCGAAGCGGTCTATTGGGCGCTCCAGTTCTTCGGGCTGGGGTTGGTGGGCCACGCGATGCTGGAGATTGCGACCCGTCTGTTTTACGCTCAGAAAGATATGTGGTCTCCCTTTTGGGTAACCATGATCACCACGACCATCAACGGAACTCTGGGGTGGGTTCTGCTTCCCTGGCTGGCGCACGGCGGCATCGCGCTCTCCAATTCTGTGGCCGCATGCCTGGGGGCCGGAATGTTGCTATCTATGGCTCGCTGGCGCCTGAGGGTGAGGGCCGGTTCAGGTTTGCTCGGAACGGTCACCCGGGTGGGCCTCGCCTCCGGGGTAATGGCCGGAGGGGTGCTGATCTTCCAGGGGTTGCTTCCTGATGCGAGGGAATTCGTGGCTGGTGTGGGAGGATTGGCGGTAGGGATTGTCACCTACGGGCTGGCCGCGTGGGTGATCGGGAATCAGGAAATGCGCGAGGCCTGGATACTGCTGCGCTCGTCAAGAGGTAACTATTCAGCCGATTGAAATCGTCCTCCCTGGGCACTTCGTGCCGGGTGTCGGCCTTCGCCGACACTCTGAGGTCGGCGAAGGCCGACCATCGGCCGCAGGCCCAGGAAAATGAGCCGTTAGCCGACAGCCGCCAGCCGGTAGTTGGCCAGGCCATCGGGAGAGCCTTTTCTCGCTGACGGCTGCTATTGGCTGACTGCTGACGGCTCATCCATTCAGGCCGATGAAATCGCCCTCCCTGGGTGTTCCTCATTCCTCCCCTGGCGGCAAAGTCGCCGGGGGTGAGGTGGGGTCGGCGAAGGCCGACCATCGGCCGCAGGCCCAGGAAGGCTGACTTCAATCAGCGCCTGACAAGAAGAACGCAGGCGCCTACCAGTGGCGATTGAACGTCTTTTGTGGTAAAATCATCGGCGCAACCCCGGTCCGGAGGCTACGAATGGACATCCATCACATCGCCGTCATCGGCGCCGGCACCATGGGCAGCGGCATCGCCCAGGTCTGCGCCACCTACGGCTACACCGTCACCCTCATAGACGTCATCCCGGAGCAGTTGGATCGGGCCCAGACGTCCATCCGCCAGTCCGTGGAGAAACTCCACGCCAAAGGCCGCATCACCGACGCCCAGCGGGACGCCGCCCTGAGCGGCATCCGGACCTCGCTGCGGATGGAGGACGCCGCCGATGCCGACCTGGTCGTGGAGGCAGTGGTGGAGCGGCTGGAGGTCAAGCAGGAGGTTTTCGGCCAACTGGACCGCCTGACCCGCCCGGAGGCCATCCTGGCCAGCAACACGTCCTCTATTTCCATCACCCAACTGGGCGCGGCCACTTGTCGGCCCGACAAGGTCATCGGCATGCATTTCATGAACCCGGTGCCGCTGATGAAACTGGTGGAGGTCATCCGGGGACTGGCGACCTCCGACGAGACAACGGCCACCGTCGTGGCCCTGGCGAAGGCGCTGGATAAGGTACCGGTGGAGGCCCAGGATTACCCCGGCTTCATCTCCAACCGCATCCTCTGCCCGATGATCAACGAGGCCATCTACGCGCTGATGGAGGGGGTGGGCACCGTAGAGGCGATAGACACGGTGATGAAACTGGGGATGAACCACCCGATGGGCCCGCTGGAACTGGCCGACCTCATCGGCCTGGATGTGGTGCTCAACATCATGGAGGTCCTCCACCGGGAACTGGGGGACGACAAGTACCGGCCCTGTCCGCTCCTGAAGCGCATGGTCGCCGCCGGGCACCTGGGGCGTAAGACGGGGCGGGGGTTCTATGGGTATGCGTGAAACGTGAAGCGTGAAACGTGAAGTGGGCGTGAAGTGGGAATGGAAATCTGGCCCTATAGTGCTGGCGTTGGGATTGGAACGGGGCTGGTTCACCTCATCCTGTTCCTGATTCTCCTCTTCCGGAGGGGGAAAGAGGCCCGGGAGAAACTGGCCCTGGCCTATCTGGGGTTCAGTCTGGCCTGGATTGCGTCCGTCGCCCTGGCCGACCTGCAGGCCATTTTCCTGCCGGTGGTCACGGAGAGCGCGGGCGCGCTCATCCCGGTCCTGACGGTCGCGCTGGCGACGGGGTATCTGACCTGTATTGCCCTGTTTCTGGAATACCCGTTCTGGCCCGTCGTCGCCACCGCCGGTTTTACCTGGACGGCCATCCTGCTGGTCGCAACCGGGTATTTCCTCCTGGTCCCGCCCTCCCTGCTCCCGCTGGATCGGATTGGCACGGGCAGTTGGGTCGCCTTCAGCCTGGGGACCATTGTGGCCCTGACGGTTGACCTCTTCCGAAGCCGGATGGCCTTCCGCCGCAACCGCGCGCTGTACTGGCTGCTGACGGCGAACGCGGTGCTGGCCGGGCAGGCGCTGACCCTCCTCCCGCTGGGCCCTCTGCGCATCGTCGGTCCCCTGGTCCATGCCGCAGGTGCCATCGCTTTGCTTCGGGGGGTTCTGAGTTTCTGGCTCCCCAGCGTCAAGGCGGCGCTGAGGTCCATCTTCCGCTTCCTGTTCCTCTTCGCGGTGACCGCGGCTTTGCTGGCGGGGGTGGTTCTGGCGGCAGAGCGCCTGACCGCGATCTGGACGGTGCCTTCTACCACCCTGGTCATTCTGCTGGCCGTCGGGGTGGCGATGGGATATCTCCCGCTGTACCAGGCGCTGGTGCGGCTGGTGGACCGGTTGCTGGTGGGCGTAGGCTTTGACCCGGCGCAGACTCTGCGGGATTACAGCCAGACCATCAGTACCGTGCTGGACCTGGAGCAACTGGCGCGGACCGCCGTCCAGACGGTCGCCCAGGTCCTGGACGTCCGACGGGGAGCCCTGCTGATCGCCAGTGAGACAGAGCGGGGGAGCCTGGTTTTGCGGCCCGTACCGGCGCTGGGGGAAATCCCCACGGACCCGATAGAACTGGAGCCCATCAGCCCCCTCCTGGTTCGTCTGAAGGAACAGGATGCCCCTCTTTTCCAGTACGAAGTAGAACATCACCCTGTTCTCAAAGAAGCGCTACCGAGAGAACGGGAGGGATTGCGGGCTCTGGAGATGGAGATCTATTTGCCCATCCGGGCGGAGGGGGAACTGGCGGGATTGCTGGCGCTGGGCCCCCAGCGGACCGGAGAGCCCTACGCTCCCCGTATTGTGGAGTTCCTATCCACCCTGGCTCATCAAACGGGTGTGGCGTTGCAGAACGCGCGGCTGTTCGCGGGCCTGCAGGAGTTGAACGCCCGGATTATGCAACTCAACGAGAGTCTCCGTACCGCCTACGAACGATTGGAGCGACTGGACCGGGCGAAGAGCGATTTCCTGAGCATCGCTTCCCACGAGTTGCGGACCCCCCTCACTCAGATTCGGGGGTATACCGATGTCCTGAGCGAATTGGCACAATCCGACACTTTGACGCAGGAACAGATTGTCCGCATCACCGAGAACATCTCCCGCCCGGTCCGCCGTCTGGAGCGGATTATCAACGCGATGCTGGATGCCTCTATGCTGGAGACCGGAATGAGTTTCCATTTCGCCCCGACGACCCTGGCGGGTATTATCCGCGCAGCGGTGGAACCCTGGCAGGACGTGCTCCAGGAGCGCCGTCTGACGCTGACCACCAGTGGCCTGGATAGCATCCCCCTCATCCGCGCCGATATGGAACGGCTGGTGCAGGCGTTCAGCAACCTCATCTCCAACGCCATCAAGTTTACCCCGGATGGTGGACGGATCACCATAGAGGCACGCCCGCTGGACGAGGAACACTTTGAGGTCACCGTCAGCGACACGGGCATCGGCATCAGCAAGTTGGACCAGGAGTTGATTTTTGAGAAGTTCTACCGGGTCGGGAGCATAGACCTGCACTCTTCCGGCGAGTACAAATTCAAGGGTGGAGGGCCGGGACTGGGGCTCTCCATCGCCCGGGGGGTGATTGAGGGCCACGGTGGCTGTATCTGGGTGGAGAGCGAGGGGTACGACGAGGAGCGTTGCCCGGGGAGCACTTTCCACGTGGTTCTCCCCTACCATGCCCATCGGGGCCCCTGCCGCTGGAAGCGCCCCGGGCAGGAGGGGTGAGTCCAGGGGGCGCAGCGGCGGTGCCGCTGCGCCCCCTGATTCTTTCATGCCCCGCGAATCAGACGGATGTTCCCCCTTTCATCGCGGAAGAAGCGGGCGGCAAATATCGGGTCATCCGGTTTCATCTCTAATGCCCACTTCAGGACCACCGGTACATCCTCCACCACGTCCAGAGTGCCAATCTGGTCGCGCGCTACCCACACCGGTTGTCCTTCAGCCGACGCCTGCACGTCCCGGGAGAGGGCTTGCGCGGTGAACACGAAAAGGAGCACGCCGGGTTCATCCCCTTCCGGCGCGACGGTGATAATCCCGCGTAGCCGCAGTTCCGTGATGGGAATCCCTGCCTCCTCATGAATCTCCCGCCGCGCTGCGGAGTAGACGTCTTCTCCGGGTTCCACGTGCCCGCCGATGCCGTTATAGCGGTTGGCCCAGAGCCGTTTATCGGGCGCCCCGCGCAGGAGCAGGACGTCGTCCCCGTGGGTGATAAAACAGAGGACACGGGGGATGGCCAGCATATCGGCGGTTAGCCTCTTCGCGGATGCCCCACGGGCAACATATAGAGCGGCTCCTCTTCGGGGGGCAGGGCCAGCACCCGGGCGACGGCCGCGTCGTCAAACGCGCCGACGGGCACGCTGGCCAGCCCCAGGGCTACCGCCTGCAGCAGCAGGTTCTGGGCGGTATGGCCGACATCCATAGGGACGTAGCGAAATTGCCCGCGCTCCCCGTACCGGCCAGTGGTGCGGCGGAAGACCGCGCTGATGGCGAAGACCACCGGCGCCTGGGCGAGAAAGCGCTGGTTCCAGGCCGCCTCGGCCAGTTGCGCGCGCACGTCCTCCGGCTTATGTTGCACCAGATCATGCCCCTGGGGGCGGTACCGCCAGACCCCCTCTTTCCAGCAGACGTAGAATTCCAGGGGGCAGCAGCCGCCCGCGGACGGCGCGGCTCGCAGATACTCTTTAGGGCCGGTGATTCCCTGCGCGGCCCAGAGCAACTGGCTGATTTCCTCCAGCGTCACCTCCTGCGCGGTGAAGGACCGCACGGAGCGCCGGGCGGCGATCACCGCCTCCAGCGACCGTTCCCCATCCAGCCGGGGTGGGGGGAGTTTCAGTTCACCCGTCATGATGCTCACCTCCATCTCCGTACATCTGCAGCAACTTTTCCCGACTGAGCCAGTAAAACCGGCGGCTCAGTACTTCCAGCCCGCGCCCCTCCACGCTGGGCGGGTTGAAGGTGCGGCGCATCAGCCAGGTCCACACCCGGCTGACCTGCTCCTCTATCCGGTCCCGAATGGATTGCGGAGGGAGTTCGTAGATTTCCAGCCCCAGCCGCTCCAGCAGGCGGAGGATGGCAGGGGAAAAATGCAGGACGCCCGCTCCGCCGAATCCCCGAATGGCCTGCAGGCGAGGGTCCTCCCGCGCCGCCTGGGCCAGCAATTGCAGGGACCGGATCAGCCGTCGGCGCAACTCGCGCGCCCAGGCCATATCCGCGCCGGTGGGAGGGATGGGCGGCACCCGCTCGTTCCAGGCGTGGATCATCCCGATGGTTTCCCCGCGGTGGATGACCGTTCCGTCGTTCAGCGTCACCTCCCAGCGGGAGCGGATCAGCGCCACCCGGAGGATGCAGTCCGGGTCGTCGCTGAATTCCCAGATGTCCAGTCGCCGCCGCATGGTTCTGTCTATGGCGACGACCATGCGGCTCAACCAGTCCGAAGATTGTCGTTTCCCCGTCACGGGGAAACATTGTAGCATGCCTGGCGGTATCGTCAAGAATGACCGGAGAATTGTAGGACAACTGCGAGCAGTTGTCCTACAATATTCGTATCTTGACTTTTCTCCCTTCTCGGAGTATCCTATGGATGACCACCACCTGTTGCGGAGGATAGCGGTGCCCCGTCCTTTCTATCTGGCGATTGAGGGCGTAATCGGTGTCGGTAAGACGGCCCTGGCCCGGCTGCTGCAGCCCCGTTTCCAGGCCGACCTGTTGCTGGAGGTTTTTGAGGAGAACCCGTTTCTCTCCGACTTCTACGCCGACCGCCAGCGGTATGCCTTCCAGACCCAGATTTTCTTTCTGCTCAGCCGCTACCGCCAGCAGCAGGAGGTCCGGCGCAACGACCGACCGCTCATCGCCGACTACACGTTTGCCAAAGACCGCCTTTTCGCTCACCTGAATCTCCAGGGGGACGAACTGGCAACCTATGAACGGCTTCACCAGGCGCTGGCGGAGAAGGTGGTCCTCCCCGACCTGGTGGTGTACCTCCAGGCCAGTCTGGATGTGCTGATGGCGCGCATCGCCACCCGGGACCGTCCCTACGAGCGGGGGATGGACCCGGCCTACATTGAGAGTTTGCGCCAGGCCTACGAGCGCCACTTCGCCTCCTACGACGCGACCCCCCTGCTGGTCATCAACACCGACGGTCTGGACTTCGTCCGTAATCCCCAGGACCTGGCCTATATAGAGGGACGGATTCGGACGGCGCTGAGTGCGGCGGAAGTTCGCGCGCGCCTGGCGGAGGGACCAGCCGAAGTTTCCGGGACTCCATCGTCGTCCCCTCAGCGCACACTGGTGACGGAGTTCCTGGCCCTTACCGAGGCGGTGGGTGCGTTGGGCGCGGCCCTCTCGGCCGACCCGACCGGTTCTTCTGAGGATTTCCGCCGGGCACTGGCCCTTTCCCGTCGTTGCCTGGAGCGGATGGAATCTGCGCCCGGTGCGGTCAGCCCGATGCCAGAGGAGGAATAAATTGAGCCAGAAAAGAGCATCCTCTCTCACAGCACCGGAGCGACTGTCCG
Source organism: Chloroflexota bacterium (assembly GCA_017743275.1). Lineage (GTDB taxonomy): Bacteria > Chloroflexota > Anaerolineae > B4-G1 > DUEL01 > SpSt-77. The sequence continues at coordinate 8,831 of JAGHZG010000004.1, forward strand.
GCGTTCTCTCCAGTTGTCCGGATATTCTCCACCACCTTCTCACCGGCTCCAGCCTGGAGGAGATACTGGCGGAGGTCGTGGCGGCGGGAGTTCGGGACCTGGGGGCCGACCGGGGGGCCGTATATATTTATGACCCGGAGTATACCCGGCTGACAGTGGGGTACTCTTACGGCCTTTCTGAGGAATATCTCTCTTTCCTGATGAGTGCCTTTCGGGAAGCACCGGGGTTCCGGATGGTTAAGGAGGGGGTCCCCTTTGTGGGGGTTCAGGATGCCTGGCATGACCCGGAGAATCCGTTGGTCCGGGAGTGGGCGAGAAGGGAAGGGTATCGGTCTTTTATTGTTCTTCCTCTGGTCTACCGCGAGCAACATGTGGGGGCACTGTCATTTTATTATAATGAAATACACTCATGGAGTCCGGAGGAGGTTCAGGCTCTTCAGTACCTGGCTGACCAGGCGGCCATCGCGGTTGCCCATACAACGCTCCATCGCCAGGCGCAGCGCTGGCCGGACGTATTGGCAGCATTTCAAGATATTGACCGTCAGATTTTATCCGTGCAGGACCTGGAAGCGGTTCTTTCCGCTATCGCCGGTGCCCTTCAGCGCATTCTGGGAGTGTCCACGCTGTACATCGGGTTATACAACTCACTCCTGGATGAAGTCTATTTTCCGATCCTGATAGATCGGGGAGAAAAACAGCCGCCGCTGCGTCGGAAAATTTCTGAGGGCGCGGGTCTGGCCGGATGGGTGATCCAGAGCGGCCGTCCCCTCTGGATTGATGATGTTCAGGAGGAGGAACTCCCGGTTCCAGCCATCCAGATTGGGGACCATCCCCGTTCTCTGGCTGTCCTTCCGCTTCAGGTGCGGGACCGCATTGTCGGTGTCCTCTCCGTTCAGTTCTACAGCCCCCATCGGTTTGACCGGGAGGAGCGGCGTCTGTTGGAGGGGATTGCCACGCAGGCCGCTATCGCGATTGAGAACATCCGGTTGCTTCAGGAGACCCGCCACCGCGCGGCGCAACTGGCGACGGCGGCCCAGGTCGCCCGTGCGGCCGCGTCTATCCTGGACGTCCAGCGGTTGCTCTCCGAAACGGCCGAACTGGTTCGGGAGCAATTCAATCTCTACTATGTGGGCATCTTTTTGCTGGACGAGACGGGACGCTGGGCCGTCCTGCGGGCCGGAACGGGCGAGGCGGGCCGGAAAATGCTGGAGATGGGCCACAAACTGGAGGTCGGCGGCCCCTCTATGATCGGCTGGTGCACGGCCTACGGCAAACCCCGCATCGCCCTGGACGTCGGCAAGGAGGCCGTCCGGTTTGATAACCCCCTGCTGCCCGAAACCCGTTCCGAGATGGCGCTGCCTCTCCTGACCCGGGAACGGGTGATCGGCGCGATGACCGTCCAGTCGGACCGGCCGGCCGCGTTTTCTCCTGAGGACATCACCGTTTTGCAGACCGTTGCTGATCAACTGGCGACGGCGATAGAGAACGCCTATCTTTACCAGGAAACCCTTCGCCGCCAGGCTCAGGCCTGGGTGCTGCGGGAGGTGATGCTGGCCGCCGCGTCTACTCTGGATTTTGACCAGATTCTTCAGCGCACCATTCAGACCCTGCGGTCTGCTCTCCAGGTGGAATTCCTCGCAGTGGTCCTGCCCGATGAGTCCCGGGAGTTTCTGCGCATCCACCCCTCTCAAATTGGCTACGACGTTCCGGTGGAGGAGATTCGCCTCCCTCTGGATGGAAGTGTGGCTGGTGTGGTCTTCCAGAGTGGAAAGGCCATGCTGATCCGGGATGTCCGGTATGTCCCCTTCTACTACCCGGGGCATCCGGATGTCCGCTCCGAACTGTGCGTGCCGCTGCGGGTCGGCGAAGAGGTCATCGGGGTGCTGAACATAGAGAGCCGAAAACAGAACGCGTTCCAGGAAGAAGACCTGGCGTTTTTCACAGCCATCGCCGGGGAACTGGCGATTGCCCTGGAGAACGCCCGCCTCTACCAGCGGGAGCAGCGCCGACGGGAGGAGGCGGAGAGCCTCTATCGCGCGGCTCAGGCAATGACGACCACGCTGGACCTGCAGGAGGTCATAGACCGGATTTTGACCGAGTTGCAACATGTGGTTCCCTACGACAGCGCTTCAGTGCAGTTGCTTCGGGAGGGGAAACTGGAAATCATCGCCGGGCGAGGATTCCCTCGCCCCGAGGAGATTCTGGGGACGACGATAGACCTGATGGCCAACGGGAATCCCAGCGTTCAGGTCGTTCGGACCCGCGCCCCGGTGATTTTGGAGGATGCCCCGGCCATTTACCCTGAGTTCCGGCGGGAGCCTCATGTGAGGGCCGGTATTCGGGCCTGGATGGGGGTCCCGCTCCTCTACGGAGATCGGGTCATCGGGATGTTGACGCTGGACAAGAAAGAGCCGGGGTTCTATACCCGGGACTATGCCCGGGTGGCGCTGGCTTTTGCCGGGCAGGCGGCCATCGCGATGGAAAACGCGCGCCTGTACGAGCAACTGGAGGAGCGGTCGGCGGAACTGGCGGCCGCGCTGCAGAAATTGCAGAACCTGGACCGTCTGCGGGAGCAGATGATTCAGAACGTCGGTCATGAACTCCGCACGCCCCTGGCGCTGGTCCAGGGATACGCGGAACTCCTGCTCAACGGTGAACTGGGGCCTCTCCAGCCTCTGCAGCGTTCCGCCCTTCAGGTCATCTACGAGCGATCCCAGGTCCTGGCCCGCCTGATCGGCAACCTCACCGCCCTGCGGAGTGTCCGGCCGGAGGCGCTGGTGATGGCACCTCTTTCCCTGCCGGAGGCGCTGAGTTGGGTGGTGGAGCATTATCACCATCGGGCCGAGGATGCTGGAATTACCATTGTGACCGAAATCTCCGGTGGTTTGCCCGCTATCCTGGCCGACCGGGAGCATCTCCTGCTGGCCCTTTCGCAACTGCTGGATAACGCCATCAAATTCAGCCCCCAGGGAGGGACGGTGCGGATTCGCGCATGGTCCGAGGGGAAATGGGTCAATGTGGCGTTCCAGGACGAAGGTATCGGGATTCCGCCGAAGCATCTCTCCCATATTTTTGAGCGGTTCTATCAGGTGGACGGCTCCACCACCCGCCGCTTTGGGGGAATGGGCATCGGTCTGGCTCTGGTTTGGGAGATTATGGAGGCGCATCGCGGGTCGGTTCGGGTGGAAAGCGAGGTGGGGAAGGGGAGCACCTTTATCCTCTCGTTCCCCCGGGCCGGGGGTGAGGAATGAAAAAATGGTTTGTCGCCATTGCGGGCAACATCGGCGTCGGCAAATCCAGCCTCACCGAAATGCTGGGGGAGCGGCTGGGCTGGGAGCCCTTCTTTGAGGCCGTCTCCGACAACCCCTATCTGGCCGACTTTTACCAGGACATGGCCCGCTGGAGTTTCCACTCCCAGGTCTTTTTCCTTTCCCGGCGCCTTCGCCATCACCACCAACTGTTGCAACGGCCGAACCCCGTGGTGCAGGACCGGACGGTCTACGAGGACGCGGAGGTGTTCGCTTGCAATCTCTACCGCCAGGGGCTGATGAGCGAACGAGATTACCGCAGTTATCGGGAATTGTATGAGGTATTGAGTGCTCTGTTGCCACCGCCGGACCTGGTGGTCTACCTGCGGGCGTCGGTCCCGACGCTGATTGCCCGTATCGCCCAGCGGGGGCGTCCCTTTGAGCGAAACATCGCACCGCAGTATCTGGAGCAGTTGAATGAGTTGTACGAGGAGTGGATTGGCCGGTTCAATCTCTGCCCTGTCCTGACCATCCCTGCTGACCGGCTGGATTTTGTGGCCAACTCCCATCATCTGGACCTGATTGTGGAGAAGGTGCTGGAGAAACTCCAGGGAAGGGAAGTGGTAGAGTTTGATGAAACGGCGTAGACGGAATCTGGTAAAAGACCCGGCCTGGCCGATGGAGGTGGTCCGGGAACTGGCCGCCGGGCTGGACCTGGATGGTGTGGCACGGCGGACGCTGGCGCTCAGTCTGCAGGCGGTGGGATCGGACCTGGGCAGCCTGATCTTGCTGAATGAGCGCGAGCAGCCCGTCATGGTCCTTCTGCTCTATGAGGGACGGTTTCACCGGGGCAACCTGAATGTGGCACGGCGAACGCTGGCAGAGGGGTTGGCGGGTTGGGTTCTCCGCAACCGTCAGGCCGCGCGGGTAGAGGATGTGGAAAAAGACTCCCGCTGGTTGAAACTGCCGGAGCCCGATCTAACCGTTCAGACCCGCTCGGTGCTCTGTGTGCCGCTGATTTCCCCCCGTCGGCCCATCGGGGTGCTGACCTGCATAGATTCTCGCCCGGGCTCCTTTGATGATGCGGACCTGCATGCGCTGCAGTTTATCGCCGATCAGGCCACTGTCGCGCTGGAAAATGCCTGGCTCTTCGCCGCTGAGGAGCAGCGCCGTCATCTGGCCGATACCCTGCGGGAGATCGCCCGTGCCCTGACAGCCACGCTGGACCTGGATGAGGTGCTCCCGCTCATCCTGGAATCGCTGAGCCAGGTCGTTGCTTACGACAGCGCCTCTATTTTCCTGCTGGAGGGTCAGCAACTGGTCATCCGCGCCTGGCGGGGGTTTGAACACCCGGAGGCCATACAGGGCCTGATTCTCCCTCTGGAAGGAAACCACATCATGTCCCGCGTGGTGGCCCGCCGCGAGCCGCTGGTCTGCGCCGATGTCCAGCAGGAGGAGGGATGGCAGAACATCCCCGGGGTCCCGGTGATCCACGGGTGGATTGGGGCACCGCTGGTGGCCCGGGGGCAGGTGGTGGGTGTGCTCACGGTGGATAATTTCCAGCCGAACGCGTATACCGAAGAGGATGCCCTCGCGGTGGCGGCCTTCGCCGACCACGCGGCCATCGCCATCGCCAACGCCCAACTGCTGCGGCAGACCCAGCGGCAACTGGAGGAAGTCGCTTTTCTCCACCGCACCGGTCAGGCACTGGCAGCCTCCCTGGAGATGGAGGATGTCCTCCACTCATTGCTGGAAAGTGTGCGGGACCACTTCAAGGTAGAAGCGGCCTCCGTTGCCCTGGTGGATGAACAGACCCGCGATCTGGTCTTCCGGGTGGCGACGGGCGCTGCTGCTGACCAGGTGGTGGGTGTTCGCCTGAAGCCCGGGCAGGGCATTGCCGGTTGGGTCGCTCAGTCCGGTCTCCCCATCGTGGTCCCCTCGGTGGACCGGGACCCCCGCTGGTACTCCGGAGTGGATCAGCAGACCGGTTTCCGTACGCGCACCCTGTTGGCGGTTCCTATTCGCCTGGGCAATGAAGTTCTGGGCGTTTTGGAGGCGATCAACCCTGTGGAGGGGTCCTGGGATGAGGGAGGGATCAAATTGTTGCTGAACGTGGCCGCGCTGGCCGCCAGCGCGATCCAGAACGCCCGCCACTTCAACCGGGCCCGCGATGCGGAGGAACGGTACTCTAACCTCTTTGAGAGTAGCGCCGACCCCATCCTGATCACCGACGCGCGGGGCCAGATCACGGATGTCAACCGCCGGTTCTGCCTGATGCTGGGGTACACCCGGGAGGAACTCCTCCATCAGGAGATGTTCTCCCTGATCGTTCATTCGGAGAGAGCCCAGGGGTGGCTGGAGCGGGCTCTTCAGGGCGAAGATATTTTGGGCGACCTGGAGGTGAGGCATCGGGATGGGCGGATTTTCCCCTTTGAAGTGCGGGCCACTCGGGTTTTCCACGCTCATACGCCCTATATCCAGTGGGTCCTTCACGACATTGCTGAGCGGCTGCGGCTGGAACGGGTGCGGGAAGACCTGACCCACATGATCGTCCACGACCTCCGAAACCCTCTCTCTTCCATTATGAGCAGTCTGGAACTGATCCGCGCCCGCATCCAGGACCCGACGATGGACATCCCGCTGGACCAGTTGTTCGCGGTGGCCCAGCGGAGCGGCGAGCGCCTGTTTGGGCTGATTGATTCCATCCTGGGCGTCGCCCGTCTGGAGTCCGGAAAAGCGGAATTGAACTATCAGTTGATAGACGTGGAGGACTTGGTCCGGGAGGCGGTGGAACAGTTGAGGCCTGTGGCAGTCGGGCGGGACATTCATATGAACTTCTATGTGCCCCAGGGCCTTCCGCTGGTCAGCGCGGACCGGAATCTGCTCCTGCGGACGCTGACCAACCTGCTGGATAATGCGATCAAGTTTACCCCTCCCGAGGGGGAGATACGGGTGACAGTAGAGCGCCTGTCGGCGGACATGCTCCGGTTTGCAGTGTCCGATACGGGCCCGGGCATCCCGCTGGAGCATCGGGAGCGCATCTTTGACCGCTTTGCCCGTCTCCCCAACGAACGGGTGCGGGGCACGGGGATTGGGTTGGCGTTCTGCAAACTGGCCGTGGAGGCCCACGGGGGCCGTATCTGGGTGGAGAGCCAGCCCGGAAAAGGCTCCACGTTCTTCTTCACCCTCCCGCTGAACCCGGACCCGTCCACCCATTATTGAGTTTTGCTTTTTTAAAGCAACCCCTGGGGTGGTGCTTGGGGGCACC
>JAGHZG010000400.1 GCA_017743275.1 Chloroflexota bacterium
ACGGAGCGGGCCACCCTTCGCTTTGACCCCGCCGCCGTCCCCATGGCCGACCTGGTCCGCGCCGTGCAGGAGACCGGCTACGAGGTCCCCACCGAGACCGTCGTCCTGCCCGTGGGCGGGATGACCTGCGCCGCCTGCGTCGCCCACGTGGAGGAGGCCCTGCGCGGGGTCCCCGGCGTCGTCTCCGCGGCCGTGAATCTCGCCACGGAGAAGGCGACGGTCACCTTCATCCCCGGCGTGGCCGGCCTTGCCGACTTCAAAAAGGCCGTCTCGGAGGCCGGGTACGAGATCCTGGACGTCCCCGCCGGGGGCGTCGCGGCCCCCGCGGAGGACGAGGCCGAACGCAAGATGCGCCAGGCCCGCTTCCGGATGCGCGTCGCCTGGGCGTTCACCGTCCCTATCATCCTCTGGATGCTCCCCGAGATGCTCTGGGGGGTGATGTGGCCCAACCACACCCTCTTCAACCTGGGGATGATTCTCCTGGCCCTGCCCGTCCTCTTCTGGGTGGGCCGCCGGACCTACCGCAGCGGCCTCTCCGCCGCCCTGCACGGCTTCGCCAACATGGATACCCTTATCAGTCTGGGCACGGGCGTCTCGTTTCTCACCGGCCCGGCGTCCTTCTTCTTCCCTGTCGCCAACTACGCCGGGGTCGCGGCGATGATTATGGCCTTCCACCTCACCGGTCGGTACGTGGAGGAGACGGCGAAGGGCCGCGCCTCCCAGGCCATCCGCAAACTCCTGGAACTGGGGGCCAAAACGGCCCGGGTGGTCCGGGACGGCATAGAGGTGGAGGTCCCCATTGAAGCCGTCCAGGTCGGGGACGTGATGGTTGTCCGGCCGGGCGAGAAAATCCCCACCGACGGCGTCGTCCTGGAAGGGGAGAGCGCGGTGGACGAGTCTATGGCGACCGGTGAGTCCATGCCCGTCAACAAGCGCCCGGGCGACGAGGTCATCGGCGCTACCGTCAACCAGGAAGGGCTCCTCTGGGTCCGGGCCACGCGCGTGGGGCGGGACACGTTCCTGGCCCAGGTGATTCGCCTCGTGGAGGAGGCGCAGGGCTCCAAAGTCCCCATCCAGGCCTTCGCCGACCGGGTGACCGCCGTTTTTGTGCCCGTCGTGCTGGGGATTGCGCTCCTCACCCTGATCGCCTGGCTGGCGTTCCCCAATCTCATGCGGACCCTGGTGACGGCGGGCTCCTTCCTGCCCTGGGTCAACCCGAACCTGGGGACCGTCACCTTAGCCATCATCTCCACCGTCGCCGTTCTGGTCATCGCCTGTCCGTGCGCCCTGGGGCTGGCGACCCCCACCGCGCTGATGGTCGGGAGTGGAATGGGGGCCGAACGGGGCATCCTCATCCGTTCCGGCGAGGCCATCCAGACCCTCAAGGACGTGCGGGTGGTGGTCTTTGATAAGACGGGGACCCTCACGAAGGGCCGGCCCGAAGTCACCGACGTCGTCCCCGCCGACGGGGTGGACGGGAGGGAACTTCTGTATCTTGCGGCGTCGGCGGAGCGGGGGTCGGAGCATCCTCTCGGCCGCGCGGTGGTGGAACGGGCGGAGGCATTGGAGATTCCCCTGGAGGACCCGACCCAATTCGTCGCCCGACGGGGCCGAGGGGTGGTCGCGGCCGTGGACGGGAAGCGGGTGGTGGTGGGCTCCTCGCGGCTGATGGAGGAGGAGGGCATAGACCTGACGCCGATGGCGGAGACGCTCCGGCGGCTGGAGGAGGAGGCGAAGACGGTAGTGCTGGTCGCCGCCGACGGGCAACTCCTGGGCACGATCGCCATCGCGGACACGCTCAAAGAGGACGCCCGGGCCGCCGTGGAGGCGCTTCACCGGATGGGCATCCGGACGGCGATGGTCACTGGGGATAACCGGCGCACCGCCCGGGCGGTTGCGGAGCGGGTGGGGATAGACGATGTGTTGGCGGAGGTCCTGCCGGAGGGGAAAGTGGCAGCGGTCCGGGAGATTCAGGAGCGGTTCGGCACCGTCGCCTTCGTCGGCGACGGCATCAACGACGCGCCGGCCCTGAAGGGGGCCAACGTGGGCATCGCTCTCGGCACCGGCACCGACATCGCGATTGAGGCCGGGGACGTGACCCTGGTGCGCGGGGAACTTTCGCGCGTCGTTGAGGCGGTCCATCTGAGCCGGGCCACCTTCCGCAAAATCCGCCAGAATCTCTTCTGGGCCTTCTTCTACAACGTGGTGATGATCCCGCTGGCGGTGGTGGGGTGGATGCATCCGGTGCTCGCGGAAATCGCGATGGCCACCTCTTCGGTGTCGGTGGTGACCAACGCCAACACCCTGCGGCGGGTGGACATTCGGATGATGTAGATAACGTGCCAGGCACTTCAGAAAGTGCCTGGCACGTCAGGATGTTGAGAGCGAGGCGGTGTATGGAGGAGACGGGCATCCCCATGCTGGTCGTTCTGGAGGGGGAGGCGGCCGGTCAGCGGTGGCCCCTTCGGGAGGACCAGGTGCTCATCGGCCGGGGGCTGGATTGCGACATCATCCTCCCGGAGCGGCGGATTTCCCGCCACCACGCCCGCATTGAGCGGACGGCCGACGACCGCTATCTTCTCTACGACCTGGGCAGTAAAAACGGAACGTGGGTGAATGGCGAGGAGGTACGGGAGACCCCCCGTCTCCTGCAGGATGGGGACGAGATTCAGTTCGCCCTCTGCGTGAGGATGACCTTTGTCGGCTCGGACGCGACGCTCCCGCTGGGCGGAGAGGGGCCGGTGCGGGGAATTCGGGTGGACCGGGCCGGGCGGCGG